>DAOWHR010000290.1 GCA_030641315.1 Anaerohalosphaeraceae bacterium
GAAGCATCAAGAACTTGCGAGCGTGACTTTCTGCGAGGCGTTGCAAAGTATTCTCGTCATCATGGGCCTTGGGCATTTTATCGGAATCCTAAATATTATATACGCGGCGGCAAAAAACGGGTGTCGTTTGAGCAAATACGCAATTGGAAACCGGATGGCATCATTGTCTCGGATACACAGGATATTAACAAACTCCTTAAACTTAAAGTACCTTTGATCGTCCACACCGTCAAGAGACGTTATGAACAAAACGCAAGCATTGTCGGCGACTGCGCAAAGTCCGGGAAAATGGCTGCCGAACATCTGCTGTCGTGCGGTTTTGAGAACTTTGCTTTCTGCGGACTTGGCAAGTTCTACTGGTCGCGGGAAAGATATGACAGCTTTAAGAAAACGCTTGCAGATAAAGGTTTCACGGTCGATCTCTATGAGCAAATGAAGGGCAAAAGAAAACGATCACACGGAGCCGAACAGGAGGCATTGGCTCAGTGGCTTGACGGGCTGAAAAAGCCTGTAGGGCTGATGGCGTGCGCAGACGATTGCAGTCAGAGCGTTGTCGAAGCATGCAAAATAGCCGGCATAAAGGTTCCTGATGAGGTCGCGGTCATAGGTGTCGATAACGATGATATGGTGTGCGAATTGTCGAATCCGCCATTGTCGAGTATCGCTCTTGACTTTGTCAGGGCAGGATATGTCGCAGGTGAACTGATGAGCAGGTTGATTGACGGAGAAGAAACCAACGAAAGTATCGTTGTTCAGCCGACGCATGTGGTTGTTCGTGAGTCGACAGATATTATGGCAGTAGATGACAGCGATGTCGCAACGGCCGTAAGATTTATCCGGCAAAACGCAAAGAAACTCATCCAGGTACCTGACGTGCTTGGTGTGGTCGAATGTTCCAGAAGGTCTCTGCATTCAAAATTCATTGATTGCCTTGGGCGAACTGTACATGAGGAGATCAAACGAAGCAGGATAGAGCAAATCGCTTTGATACTTATCGAAACCGACAAGACGGTCGCTCAGATAGCGTTTGAGTTCGGATATAACGATGCCAACCACATCGCCCGTTACTTTCGACAAGCAAAAGGGATCAGCCCCGGCGACTACCGTAAGAAGTATGGCCATATACGGTAATCGTCAGAACCGATCCCTGTCGTTAGTTAATCAGTTGGTTCTAAAGTGTCCAGCCCTGGCGGTACTGCCTGTGGACAAGAGCGTTTGCTTCGTCAAAGTTTGTGACCTTGATATTTTCACCATCCCATTCCAGCTTCTTTTCGGGATTGCGAACCGCAAGATTGCCTAGCAGGACTGTCTCGGTGAACGGACCTGAGTAATCGAAGTTCGAACACGCCGCGGGACCGCCCTTGCAAGCGTCGATCCAGTTCTGTTCGTGCGAACCATTTACCCTTGCGATAGTTTTTGCCGGGCGTTTGTATGCCTTCATCTTTGTTTCGGGGAAGATTCTCGGTCCGCCGCCGTATGTGTCGCACATTATGCTGCCATTTTCGCCAACCATGATAGTCCCGCTTTGAGGTAATTTCCTGCGAGGGTCAAGCTCGTCCGGACGTTCCGGAAGTATTCCGCCGTCGTACCAGTGAACCTTTACGGGCGACATACCTTCGCGTGCCGGGAATTTGTAATGAACTATCGAAGCATCGGGGTATGTTTCGGTATTTTTAACACGGCCCCGGCCCTTGTCAACTCTGGCTGAAACGGAAGCCTGCACACTGGTCGGGTATTTAAGTTTTAACGACCAGAACGCAGCATCCATTATATGACAAGCCATGTCCCCCAGCGCTCCGCAGCCAAAATCAAGCCATGCACGCCAGTTGAACGGGAGATACGTCGGATGGTATGGCCGATGCGGGGCAGGTCCAAGCCAGAGGTCCCAGTCGAGAGTTGACGGTACAGGCGGGGTGTCGGTCGGTCTGCCGATGCCCTGGGGCCAGACAGGCCTGTTGGTCCAGCAGTGAACTTCTTTGACATCTCCAATCGCTCCGTCAGCAACCCATTCACATATGAGACGCGCTCCTTCGCCGGAGTGGCCCTGGTTGCCCATCTGTGTTGCGACCTTATGTTCACGTGCAGCTTCAGTGAGCATTCTGGCTTCTTTGACAGTATATGTGAGGGGCTTTTGGACGTAGACGTGCTTGTCTGCCTTTATCGCAGCCATAGCGGCAACGGCGTGAATGTGGTCCGGTGTCGCAACGAGCACAGCGTCGATATCCTTTTGCTTTTCGAGCATAACGCGGAAGTCTTTGTATTGTTTTGCTTTTGGATATTTTTTAAACGATCCGGCCGCTCTATTGAAGTCCACATCGCAAAGAGCCACGATATTTTCATTTGACATTGCATTTAAGTTACTTGAACCCATCCCACCTGCTCCAATGGCTGCGATGTTTAGTTTTTCGCTTGGAGCGACGTAGTTAGGACCGCCAAGTACATGACGCGGGACTATGGTAAAAGCAGCAACAGCGGCGGCTGATGCCATAAAGGTACGTCTTGATATTTGTTTTTTTTGCGTAGCGTTACTCATATCGCACACTCCTATGTTAAAATGAATAGTAGTTTTTATTTTTCCTGAACAGTCAGTTCGTGAATTGACCAGTAGTAATTGTTACTCGAACCGGTCTGCACGATTTTAAAGTAACGTGAGGACACAGGTTCGTCAAAAGATATAACGGTAACCGGTTTTTTCGCTGGTTTGTCCTTCTTTATTGCCTTACCCCAGTTTTTACCATCTTTAGACGCGAACACTTCGTATCCTCTCGGATAGTCATTAGCTGAACCTTTTGTGTCAAGAGTGATACTCTTGACCGGAAACGCGAAACTCAGGTCGATGACGACCCATATCCCGGGGCGCATGGTTTGGCCGGAATCCCAGCGGGTGGAAGGTTTATTGTCTAATGCGTTTGAGGTCTTTTCGTTATTGCGTGAAGCGGTCAATTTAATATTGACAGTCATCATTGTCGTTTTGATCTTCTCAACAGCAAGATCGGCTTCTGATCTCAAAGCAGACTGTTGTGCAGCTTTTTTTGCCAGTTCAAGAGCGGCATCGCACGCAAATTTCGGCAAAACAGCAAGAATAGCCTTTTTCTCGTTGGGTGTCGGCGCGATCTCCAGAGCCTTGGCGAGTAATTCTACGGTTTTTTCCGAAGATATATCAGACGTCAGAGCCGCAAGTTTGATATAGCCTCGCAGAGCTACGGCTTTGCGTGAATCGCTTTTGGCAGTTGAAGCGATCTCAAACAGGTCGTTCAGCGGCGTCGTGTTTGGCCATGAGGCCAGGGCACGAACAGCCGCATCGGCAATATCATCGTTGCCATCGGTTGTCGCCTTTCGCAGGACAGGTAAGGACGAGTCGGAAGCAAGCTTGCCAAGTACGCCCAGCATCGCGGCTTTTTGTTTTGTCCCGGCAATAGTCAATGACTTTTCGATAAGGGGTGCCGATTTTTCCGGTGAGGCAGCTGCTACCGCCAGAAGAGTTCTCTGTGCATGTCCAAGCTCGGTGGAATTAGAAACGCTGAGCAAGAGATGGAGGATATTAGCGACATTGCCGTCATTGACAGTTCGCAGTGCCTTTAAGGCCTGAATGCGAACGTCTGCATTGTCAGTTCCACCCATGGTGATCAGCGACGGTACCGCATCGATTATCCTGCGTTTTTCGACAGCTTTAATAAGTTCTACCTTAACCGGAGAAGGTGTGTTAGTTTCTGAGATGAGGTCAATTATCCTTGGATTAGCTGTTTTGTGCCTTATCTCATAAAGGCTGGTTCGTGCGGTATCTTGTAAGCCGCTGGCTGAATCGGCAGCATTTGCTGCTAGCATTGAAACGACAGATGCATCACCAATTGCAGACATTGCCTTTAGAGCGGCAACTTTAACGGTCTCATCCGGGCTATCTGTCAGAGCAACGACAGCGGGCATAGCTTTTTGAGCTTCGATATCTGCCAATGCCCCTATAAGCTGAACCTGGCTGGCAGGTTGCAATTTAGGCAACTGTTTCGTCAAAAGAGTTATTGCTTCATTGTTGCCTTTCATTCTGCGTACAAGAGCGATCGCCGAAGCCTGCATAGCCGGGTTACCGGTCTTTAAAACGTCAATGATCGTGTCAATCGCATCTTCCGGAGAAGCTGTGACTATGCCGGTCAGAGCGGCTGTCTTGACAGGGCCTGATTTGGCTGATTTATACACAGACGAATATACATCCATTGCTTTTTTGCTATTGCCTCTTGCAAGGAAGGCATCGCCGCACTTGAGGTATGCATCCATCGCAGCGGTGTATTTAGCTCCCTTTGCATTTTTTATTTTCGCTAATGCTTTGGCAGCTTTTGGAGAGGCAATTTCTCCCAGAGCAGTGATCGAAGCTATCGCAAGATCAGTGTCTTTGCTCTTAGTCAATGGTATGATCTGGTCAACCGCTGCTACAGTTTTTCTATGACCAAGTGAGTTGACAATACCGATCTGCTGCTCACCAGTGGTTTGTGAAAGTGTCATCAACAGAACCTCATCAACAGCCTTTCCTGGTATGCGTTCCAGGGCAAATCTGGCTATGTTGGAAGTGTCAGCTTCGACCAGCATAACGCCGAGAACAGGTGCGGAAAGTTCGGAACCGATAACACTGAGATTACGGCAGATGAAGTCCTTTGCCGCTGGTGAAATATCTGTCTGGATGAATTTAAGCATTAGCTTTTCTATCTTTGCCAGTTCCTCTGAGTTATCATTATAATTGCTGATAATATTCTCGATAGCAACTAAAGATGCACGGCTTTGGTCCGGGGCAAATGACGTTATTGATTTCAGCAATGAATCGAGTGCTTTGACATCGACAGGTTTGTGAGACTTCTTGAACGGCAGCGGAGTTGCATCCGCTTTGAGATCACCAATCGCAAACTGGATTCCGGCAAGGTAGTGTTCCAGAATGTCCGTGGTCCAGTATGGGTGGTGAGTGTGGCCCAAAGAACTGTAGAATAGACGGCCCTTTCCGTAATCCCTTACCCATGCGATAGCTATATCTGTGTCAGCAGGCCTTATACCTTTTGCGGACATATTGACCGCATCGGACATATCCAGACCGATTAAAACCCTGGAGTTGTCGCGGAGATTGATAGTTTTTGTACGGTAAATCTCATCGTTTATTTTAAAATCTTTGCCTTTGAACGAAGCCGCGACGGGGTGTTTAGGGTCCTCAATTCTTACCTTCCATGTTCCTCCCGATCCCCAGGGATGGCCATCGAAAGTACCACCTATCATCTCGGCTGCTTCGGGCCATGTATAGAAATTGTCAGTCGCTGCATGAATGCCGATTATTCCCTTGCCGCCCTTGACAAAATCCATCAAACTTTTACGAAGCCCCGGTTCCTCATCAAAAGTTAGTTTAGTGGTGTTATTGAAACAAACAGCATCAAACTGCTTAAGCGAATCGGCTCTGAACACTTTCATGTCATCGCTGACTACAGTAGTAAATGCACCTGTTTTCTTACCGAGAGTTTCAACTGCCGCCGTGCAGTACGGGATACTTGAGTGCGGAAAGCCTTTGCATAGTGTAAAGATGAGAATCTTTCTGGGCTTTTTGGGTGCTGCAGGTGCTTTTGATGGGGCAGCGTCTGCAATCTTCTGAGCCTCGTCATCGCTGATGGCTGAAGTAATCGAAGGCATCGCAATCAGAACGGCAAATATGATGAGCAGGAATTTTGAATACAGTTTCATTTTTGAATCCTTATAACTGTTTTATTTGTACTATTAATTTAGATGTGCCAAGGGCTTGTCATCGGTCTTTCGAGCAAGCTGTTTGCCTGAGCATCATTTGCGAAAATCTCTTTGTCCGGATCCCATTTCAGCTTGCGCCCGGTCAGCATTGCTATTTCGCCGAGCAGACCTACACTGATGGAACGATGGCCGACTTCGGCAGGACAGATCGTCTCTTTGCGTGACTTAATGCTATCGATAAAGTTCTGTTTGTGGCCCGGGCTTTTGTAAACGCTGATCTCGTTGGGGCCGATGACCTCTTTTAATATTTTCGGATCGCTTGCCCAAAGGCCACCTCTGCTGACATATATCCATTGGCCATTTTCGCCATACCAGCAGGCTCCCATCCCACGAGGCTGCTGCGATTGATTGGCAACGACGAGTTTGACACCATTTTTATACTTACAACTGAATTTGTACTCGGTAGGCACATCGTACAGGCCGTCTTTCGGATAAACTCCTTTGCCTTCGATCTCTATTGGCCCGGTTCTTTCCAGTCCCAAGCCCCAGTGCGCGATGTCGATGTGGTGTCCCGCCCAGTCGGTAAGCTGGCCGCCTGAATAGTCCATGATCCATCGCCAGTCCCAATGGCATGAGCCGCGACCGAAGTCCTGATACGGCCTCCACGGGGCCGGTCCAAGCCACATTCCCCAATTGAGTGTATCAGGTACGTCGAGCAGTTTCTTTACACCAGATCCTCGACCGTTCGGAAGGCCGACTTCGGCATATTTAACTTTGCCGATACGGCCGTTCCTGACAAGCTGAACCGCACGGTAGAATTGCCAGGACGATCGCTGCTGCGAACCTGTCTGCCAGATCACACCGTAACGATCAACGGCGTCACATATTGCCCTGCCCTGACGAATCGTACGCGCCAGCGGCTTTTGTCCGTGAACGTCAAGCCCTGCGCGGGCAGCTTCGGTTGCCACCACCGCGTGCCACTGGTCAGGCAGTGCGGTAAATACGGCATCAAGATCGCCGCGAGCGATAAGATCGCGGTAGTCGAGATATGTCGCACAGTCCTCAGTTCTCTGCTTCTTATCGACAATTCCCTTGGCCCTGTCGCGATGAATTTTGTCTACATCGCAGACAGCGGCGACCTGAATCTCTTTATGGCTCAAAAAGCCGTTAAGGTCTCCTGTTCCCATGCTGCCGACACCGATACCGCCTATGACTATCCTGTTACTTGGCGCTACTGTGCCGTTTTTGCCGAGCGCCGAAGAAGGTATCAAATAAGGAAAGCCGACTGTAGCGGCAGCGACTGTGGCCGCCGATTTCATGAAACCTCTTCTATTGATCTTTTGTGCTGCCATATTAACCTCACTGTTTATCAAGGACACTTCAAACAATTAGTATTGTGATGTGTCCATACATATATTATTCATCGAACGCCGCGTCGAACTGAACGTTCGATGGCGAGAAATCGATGCCTTTTACAAAATCACAAGCTTCTGCCGCACCGTAGAAGCGTTCCATTCCGCAGTCTTCCCATTCCACTGACAGCGGTCCCGTGTAGCCAATGTGGTTCAGCGTTCTGATGATTTCTTCGAAGTCCACACCACCATGACCGAGTGAGCGGAAGTCCCATCCGCGTTTCGGATCACCAAAGTTGAGATGGCTTGAAAGTATGCCGCTTGTGCCATCCAGCTGAAGGGCCGCGTCTTTCATGTGTACGTGATAGATGCGGTCAGGAAAAGCGTTGAGGAAACAAACAGGATCAACCATCTGCCAATACAGATGAGACGGGTCGAAGTTAAAACCGAAAGCTTCACGGTTGCCGATAGCTTCCAAAGCACGCTTTGCTGTAATGACATCAAAAGCGATCTCGGTCGGATGAACTTCAAGAGCAAACTTCACTCCGCATTCGTCATAAACGTCCAGGATTGGATTCCATGTATCAGCGAAGAACTTAAAACCGTCTTCGATCATCTGATCGGTTACTGGCGGAAAGCTGTAGAGCATGTGCCAGATCGGCGAACCTGTAAAGCCGTTGACAACTTTAACGCCGAGGTTCTTTGCTGCGCGAGCTGTGTTCTTCATAGTCTCGATAGCCCATGCGCGTTTTTTGTCCGCGTCGCCAGCACAATCGGCAGGTGCGAATATATCCGAACGACAGTCATCATTGGGGTCGCATACAAGCTGGCCTGCAAGGTGATTGCTGATAGCGAAGCACTTCATGCCGTTTTCTTCCAGGATGCCAAGCTGGGCCTTGCAATATTCTTTGTCTGTCGCAGCCTTATCGACGTCCATGTGGTCACCCCAACATGCCAGTTCGAGGCCGTCGTATCCCAGTTCCGCCATTTTAGGTGCCAAATCCTTAAGAGAAAGATCAGCCCATTGGCCTGTGAACATTGTTACCGGTCTTACCATTTTTATTTCTCCTTATGCGTCGATTATAGTTGAGTTATTTTTTGATTTTGGTCCACTTCTGTTTGCTCTTTGTGCTTGCCAGTACCGTGTCGATAAAGAGCATACCTCTCAAGCCGTCTTTAACATCCGGGAAATCCTTAACGATGGGATCAACTTTTGTCCTGGTGATCTTGCCGCGTACGGTGTCGGCGAAATTGCAGTAGATGTTTGCCATAGCTTCGAAGAACGCTTCGGGGTGACCGGAAGGCAGTCTTGTCGCACGAGCCGCCGCGGGGCTTTTTGCCTCGATATAAGGATTGCCTCGACGCCATGTCTGCAATGGTCCGTCCGGTTCTTTGACGTATAGATAGTTTGGATGTTCCTGGTGCCATTCGAGGCTGCCGGTTTCGCCGTGTACCCAGATGGACAATCCATTCTCTTCACCAATTGAAATCTGACTTGCGTGAAGAACGCCCTTAGCACCGTTGTTGAACTTGAGCAGACAGTTGCCGTCATCGTCAAGCTTGCGACCCTTGACGAATGCCGTTAGGTCTGCGCAAACTTCCTTGATCTTTAAGCCTGTAATATATTCGGCAAGGTTTTCGGCATGTGTTCCGATGTCACCCATGCATCC
>DAOWHR010000339.1 GCA_030641315.1 Anaerohalosphaeraceae bacterium
AAGCTATTCTGGAGTTAAACCGTCAACTCGCCGAAGCCGAAGCCAAGCAGAAGCGTGAGATCGATGCCGTTGTCGCACGAGAAGGAGCTGAAGCCAAGAAGATCCAGGCCGAGGAACGCGAGAAACATGAAAAGGCCCGGATTTCCGCTGACGAGGAGATCGCGGTAGCCGAAGAGAATAAGCTGCGTCAGGTCATTGTCGCGGCCAAGAACAAGGAACGCACCGATGCAGTCGAGACAGAACGTGTCGAACGTGACCGCGGTCTGGAAGCGACCGAACGAGAAAGACTTGTAACCATCGCCCAGGTGGAAAAGGACAAAGTCATCGAAGGCGAAAAGAAGGAACTCCAGTCCGCCATCCGCGAACGTGTTGTTGTAGAGAAAACTGTTGTTGTGGAAGAAGAAAAGATCAAGGACACACGCCAGTTCGCAGGCGCCGACCGTCAGAAAAAAGTTACGATAACCCACGCCGAAGAAGTAGCCGAAGAAGCACTGGTCAAAGACATCAAGGCCGCTGAAGCATCGAAGAAATCTTCGGAATTTTACGCCGAACAAAGGCTCATTGAAGCCAAGGCCAATCTTGATGCTTCCACAAAAGACGCTGACGCAAAGAAAATGATCGCCGAAGCCGATGTCAAGGTCGCAGCAGTAGACGGTTTCGCCCAGGCCCAGGTCAAAGAGGCAAAGGCGGTTGCTATCGAGAAGGAAGGCACCGCAGAAGCAAACGTCATGGGACTCAAGTTCCACGCCGAAGCAGACGGTATCCGCGACAAGGCCGAAGCGATGAAGATATTCAACGTCGCAGGCAAAGATCACGAAGAGTTCAAGTTGCAATTGTACAAGGAAAAGGACATCGAACTGGCAGCTATCGACGTCAACAGGCAGATTGCCGAACAGCAGGCCATCATCGTCGGCGAAGCTCTCAAATCCGCTAAGATCGACATCGTTGGCGGTGAGAACAACTTCTTCAACCGCCTTGTCAATTCCATCACCACCGGTAAGAGCGTCGACAGAATGGTTGAAAACAGTGCGGTTCTCGGCGATGTCAAGAATGCTCTGCTTGGCGATGACCAGATGCAGACAGGTCTCAAGATCGGCGAGTTTGTCTCAAAGTTCGGCCTTAGCAGCGACGACATAAAGAATCTTTCCGTATCAGCGCTTGTAATGAAGCTGATCACAATGGCTGACAAGGAAAAGAAGGGCGTTCTAAACAACATCCTCGATACGGTTAAAGAGCTTGGTATTGGCGATATGCCCGCAAAAGATATTTTGTCCTGACCCATAGCGGGCATGATATAATGTCCGCTTGAAACAACCGGCAAGGCTTTGGCCATCTCCGTAAATGCCACTGCCTTGCTTCTTTCTGAAAAATGTTTCAGAAAAGATCGTAATTTGCCAATGCTGTTTACCAGGTAGGTTTGATGATGGCTAAGAATCACAGTAATAAAAACTCCGACGATGCGAAGCAGAATGTTCAGCTCCAGGGCGGAACATACGAGGTCATTCGCAGCCGCCTTGACAATTGCTCAAAGCAGCTCCAGCAGAGACTGAACCAGCTAAACTCCTCTCGCAAGGAAGTATTCGGATCGATAGAGACAAAGCTGACCGCAAGCGAGCGGATAACGACCGACAACAACTGCGTACCGCGGGACATGGTCCCGGTCGGTGACAGTTTTATCTTTGGCTACAATGTCTTTATCGGTCTTCGGGTTGAAACGACGATCGCCGATGTATTCTCGGTTTACAAATATATCGATGGCAAGTTTGCCAAGTGTCCGCTTGACATCATCGATGACCAGCGTTTCAGGGATGATTTCCAGAAACTCTACAAGTACTATCGTCACACAACTTTCGCAAAATTCGCAGTACTTGGCCCGCATCTGTTTATGGTTTTTCAGGTTGGTAACGACATCAAAGACATCAAGACTTTCAAGTGGCTCATCAAAAACGACAAGCTGACTTATCTGGATAACCGCAGCGACCACGAATACGTATTCCCGGCACAGCACGAATTTGAGTGGACCAGGGTTACCCAGGACATGCACCACGGCGGCTCAAACCCGCACATCTCAATTGAGGATCGAATCTTTGTCGAGACGATCGGCGGCGATCTGACCATCAAGATCGAAGACAACACAGAGACAGGCGAAGGTATATACTCCGAACCGGTAGAGAACCCCGATCAGACCCTCAACGATGCTGAAATTTACTACGCGATAGTCGGAAACATTATCATCCTTAAGATACGTCCCTATCAGGAAAAGGATTTTCGGTATTTTGTTTATAACGATAAGATCAAAACGGCCCTTAGGATCGATTCCATCCGGGATGCCTGCGTCCTGCTGCCGGAAGATCACGGGATCATTTTTCCAAAAGGTTACTATCTCCAGGTCGGCCAGCAAAAGCAGTTCGACACCGACATGCACGACATGGTCTATGAAAAGCGAATCGCCTCCCCGAACGGCGAGGACTACCTCTATGTGTTCTACAACCATACATCCGGCGTTTACGTCCTGCTTTCATACAATATCATAACTCAGCAGATGGCTATCCCAATTGTCTGTAACGGATATTCTTACTTTGACGATGGAACGCTGATATACTTCCGCGCCAACGGCGACGCGCAAAAGCACCATGTAATACAGATATGGCAGACACCGTTTTGCGGACCTGACCACGGCACAGATGTCAAGGGCGACTCGGAGCTTTTCAAGATCGGCAACAAAAGCATAGTTCGCTGCATGGCCGAATGCATGGAACTGGTAAACCTCATCGGCAAAGAGGAATCCTACACGAACCTCTATTTCGACATATCCAAAAAAGCCGATGACATTGCCGGTTCCTATTTCTGGCTCGGCGACGAATCCACCTTCAATCTTGCCGAACCGATCACACAGATCAATGATGCCGCGGCTTCTGCGATAGAGGAATACGAAAAGGTCGTCCGCACCAGGCAAAACACACGTCAGCAGATCGATCAGGTCGGCTCGTCGGTCAAAAAGATCATCACGGGCGTTGACTATAAAACGTTGACAGATATCAATAAATTCGTTGAACATCTCGCCCAGCTTCGTGCCGTTCGCGGCGAGGTTGTTTCACTTCGCGATCTAAGATACGCCGACAATGAGCAGATCGACGCTTTCGAGGCTCAGGTCGCCGAGAACAACGAAAAGCTTTCAGGTCTGTGCGTTGAGTTTCTGTTAAAGCCTAAATCCCTGGAACCTTACAACAAGTCAGTCTCAAAGCTTGCTGCCAAAGTTCCGGATGTCAAAAAGGTCTCCATCGCCAAAGAACTCCAGACCGACGTTGCCAAAACAGCCGGCGATCTTGAAATGCTGACCGAAATCGTCAGTAACCTCAAAATAGAAGATGCCACAGAAACCGCAGCGATCATCGACAACATATCCCTTGTCTATTCACAGATCAACAAGGTTAAAGCCGCTCTAAAGAACAAGATCAAGGAACTCGGTGCCGTTGAAGGCAAAGCCGAATTCAGCGCTCAGATCAAGCTGATAGAACAGTCAGTCATAAGCTACCTTGATATTTGTGACACACCGGACAAATGTGAAGAATACCTAACCAAGGCAACCGTGCAGCTTGAAACTCTCGAAAGCAGGTTTGCTGACTTTGACGAATTCATTATTCAGCTTTCAGATAAACGCGAAGAAGTTTACAACGCCTTCGAATCACGCAAACTCCAGCTTGTTGCCAGGCGAAACCAGCGTGCCACGGCTTTGATGACTGCTGCCCAGAGAGTACTAAAGGGCATAGGCAACCGTGTCAAAGCATTCAAAGAGCTAAACGAGATCAACGGCTACTTCGCATCGGACCTTATGATCGAACGTGTCCGCGAGACTATCGACCGGCTAAACGATCTTGGTGATTCCGTTAAAGCTGAAGACATCAAAACCCAACTCAAAACTCTCCAGCAGGATGCTCTCCGCCAACTGAAAGACAGAAAGGCTCTCTACGAAGACGGCGACAATATCATCCGCCTGGGTACACATCGTTTTTCAGTCAACCAGCAGGCTCTGGAAGGCACTATTGTCCAGCGTGACGGCCAGATGTACTATCACCTCACAGGAACAGGCTTCTTTGAAGAGATAACCGATGAGACTATTCTCTCTTGCCGGGACGTCTGGAACCTTGACCTTATCTCCGAAGGCCCGGATATTTACCGCAGTGAATACCTTGCCAAAAAAATGCTCGAACATATCGATGCCGATCATGTCTCTGATAAGGTACTCAATGAGGATCTGTCAGCAGTCATCTCAAGGGTGCAGACATTTATGGCCCCGCGCTTTGACGAAGGCTATGTAAAAGGCGTCCACGACAACGATGCTGCGATAATACTCCAGGCGATCCTCAAGTTGAGGTCGCGCATCGGCCTGCTCCGCTATCCCACTCGTGCCCGCGCTCTCGCGACAGTGTTCTGGATGCTGTTCGATGATCACGGCCGAAAGCAGCTCATTACTGCCAGAATCTCCGCTGTAGGACGCATACAGGATATTTTTGCCGCTGACGGCATCAGGGCTGGTTACATCGATGAGCTTAAAGATGCGATGACCATTTTTGCCGAACAAACAAACCTCTTCCCTGTCAGCCTCATCGACCAGGCCTCTGAATATCTCTTTGCCGAATTGACCAACGATACGCCGTTTGTTTTCAGCAAGGTTGCTGCCGACATGAAAAACGCACTCGATATTCACATGGACAGCAATAAATATGCCGACCATTTCAAAGAAGCGGTCGCTGCGGTATCTGCCGACCCGGCAGGTGCTTTCCGGCTGATGCGTGATCTTGTAACAGCGTATGCTGCCGATACAGAACACAACTCGCTGCTTGACTATGCCGATGAAGTCGCGACAGTTCTTATCAACCCCAATATCGAACGCGCCGTGATCGATCAGCCGGTCACCAAAACACTCACAGGTCTCGCTGGTTCACATAATCGGATAAGCAAAGGTAAATATGAATTTGACTATTGCGACTTTATGCTCCGCGTCGAGAAGCATGAACATGACATCGTTCCAAGGCTTAGAGGTTTCCACAAACTCAAAAAGGAACTTGTCGAACAGTATGCAGAAAACCTCAGGCTCGAAGAATTCAGGCCGCGTGTACTGACGACATTTGTACGCAACAAATTGATCGACAAGGTCTATCTGCCTCTTGTCGGCGACAATCTTGCCAAACAGATCGGCACTGCTGATGACAAAAAACGTACCGACTGCCAGGGACTTCTGTTGATGATCTCTCCGCCGGGGTATGGTAAAACGACACTGATGGAGTATATCGCAAACCGTCTCGGTCTTATCTTTATGAAGATAAACGGCCCGTCTATAGGCCACAGTGTCACATCGTTCGACCCTGCCGAAGCGACCAATGCTGCCGCTCGCGAGGAGATTAACAAGCTTAATCTCGCTTTCGAAATGGGCGATAATGTCATGATCTACCTCGATGACATCCAGCACACAAACCCCGAATTTCTACAGAAATTCATATCCCTGTGCGATGCTCAAAGGCGCGTTGACGGTATCTACAACGGCAAAAGCAGAACTTATGACCTACGCGGCAAACGTGTCTGCGTCGTCATGGCGGGCAACCCATACACCGAAAGCGGTGAAAAGTTCAAGATCCCGGACATGCTCAGCAACCGTGCCGACACATATAACATCGGCGACATCGTGGGCGACAATTTTAACGAGTTCGTAATGAGCTACATCGAAAACTGCCTCACTTCCAATCCGGTTCTGGAAAAGCTCGCAAACCGCGGCCAGCATGACGTATACGAGATAATAAAGCTTGCCAGTACAGATAGGCAGGAAGATGTCGATTTCCAGGGCAATTATTCTGTAGACGAACTCAACGAGTATGTCTCAACGATGAAAAAACTTTTCGTGGTCCGCGATGTTGTGCTCAAGGTCAATCAGCAGTATATCGCTTCTGCCGGCCAGGCAGAAGAATACAGGACAGAACCGAAGTTTCTGCTTCAGGGTTCGTATCGTAACATGAACCGCATCGCAGGTCGTGTGCTGCCTGTAATGAACGATGACGAGTTGTGGAACCTGATACACTCAAGTTATGAGCAGGATGCCCAGACACTTACTACCGGCGCAGAATCCAACCTACTCAAGTTCCGTCAACTCACATCCAGGCTTACCGATGAGCAGTCTAAAAGATGGGAACACATTACGCGGACATTCAATCGCAACCAACTGCTCGGAGGAGATTCTGACGATAAGGTAGGCAAAATAATCCAGCAGCTAAACGCCTTCAGCGCCGGCCTGGATTCAATCAAGGATGTTATCGCCGATAGTGCTAATGCTGTTGCCGTAAACAAAACACAGCAGAAAACCGGGTCCGCACCCGAAGAAGTGAAACTTATCGGTAATGAAGTTCTTAATAAAATGAGTGACATGATCGCAGCTATTAAGCAGCAGGAGCAGACGATCGCTCAACAGCAGCAAACCCAGCTTTCACAGACCGAAAAGAAAAATTCAGAAATGCTTGTATCGGTTCTTGAAGAGCAGTTTAGAACCATGGAGACATGGCTGATACCTGTTCACCATGGCGAAGCCGACAGAACGGAATACTTTTCTCATCTCACTCAGCGTTTCGAGGAAATGGTCAACGGCTACACAAAATTGATAGATGCATTGAAGAAAAAGTATGATCCGCAATTAGCGAAACAATTGAAAAAAAAACAGCCTAAGAAACCGCGTAAGACAAATACGAAGACCAAAGATCAGGACAGTAACCAATAGCCGTCAAAACACCGAAGGTTTCAAATATGGGGCAGATAGACAGATTAAAACGGATCACCATGGCTCGCATTGACGCGTTTCTGGAATCTCTGGAACGCCCCGAGCAGATATTACCGCAGTTGATTAGGGAACTGGCTGATAAGGTCAATGATGCCGTAAACGCCGAAGCAAAATCTCTTACTGCGGTAAAAGCCGCCCAACGCCGTCTCGATGAAGCTACCGGCAGGGCGTTGAGGTTTGAAAAAGGAGCCGCCCAAGCCGTTCTCATTGACGACATCGAAACCGCAAGGCAGGCTTTAGCCGCTCAGATCGAGTCCGAAAAAATGGTCGAAAAAAACAGGAAAATTCTCGATGCAAGCTCCGCTGCTCTCCTTGCGGCCCGGCAAACCCGCATCCAACTCCAGGATAATCTAAAGGAACTCCGATCACGCAAAAACCATATCATAAATAGATCACGTCAGGCAGACATAAAAAAAACGACCATATTTTCACATGAAAAAATAAACGTATCGGCAACCGACAACATTCTGGACGCCGTCTCACGAATTGAAGCAAAGATCGATCTTGACGAAGCAACCCTCGAAGTTCAAAACGACATAGCGCGAACCATAGATCCGGCCTTGCCCATCGAACGTATCGAGCAACTCGAAAACAACGCCGAGATCAACCGCAGGCTGGACCTGCTGAGAAAAAACACCAAAAAACAATCTCAGTGATCCTGCCTTAGAACTAAGTTATTCCGTCAGTTCAATGTTCCCGAAACCGGCTTATATGTCACTCCGAGTTCGTTGAATATAAACGCCAGCCCGTCGGTCTTTTGCGCTATGCGTTCGCTTCTTGGCGTCCCCATGCCGTGGCCGGTATTGGAGCTTACGCGCAGTATGACAGGGTTTTTGGACGAAGTCGCCTCCTGCAGTGACGCCGTCATCTTGCGTGACTGCATCGGGTCCACCCGCGGATCGTTCGTCCCAGCCGTAAACATCACAGACGGATAAGCAGTGTCGGCCTTGACATTATGGTAGGGCGAGTAAGCAAACAATGCTTTGAATTGATCGAATATCTCGACGGTTCCGAACTCCGGTACGTTAAAAGCACCGTTTGGTGACAGTTCCACACGCAGCATATCATATATCCCCGCTCCGGATACTGTGCACCTGAACATTTCCGGATGCTGTGTGATCATAGCCCCCATCAACAGTCCGCCGTTGCTGCCGCCTTTGATCGCCAGTTTCGATGGGCTTGTATAACCGGCTTCGATCAGATGTTTCATCACCGCCGCGAAATCATCGAAAACGTTTTGCTTCTGCGTAAGAGATCCCTCCCTGTGCCATTCTTCGCCAAACTCACCGCCGCCGCGTATATTAGCTATCGCGTAAATACACCCCTGTTCCAGCCACACCTTCTGACCTCCCATAAAACCAGGCGACTGGCTGATACCGTATCCGCCGTAACCGGTTAGCAGTGTTGGATTACTGCCGTCCAGCTTCGTGCCTTTGGGCATAATGATATTTACTGGAACCTTTGTTTTGCCGTCCTTGCTCGTTGCGTACTCACGCACGACCTCAACGTCTGACATGTCAACCGGAGATTTCGTAAATAATGCTGTTTTCGTAGTGGATTTGCTCTCGGAATCGAATTTGTACCATGCCGAAGGGTAGACATAAGACGAATTGCTGTACAGAATATCGTCGCCGTCAAGTTTGACAATACTGCCCGCCCTGGAAATATCCATCACAGCAGGTCCTGCCAGCTTGCGTCCTTCATGGTCGAATGCGTAAATCGTCGATGGCCCGCCAAGCTGATAACTTACATAAAGCCGATTTGCCGTTGCGGCAATATTGGAACCGCCAAAAGCGGAAATGATCGTTTCGTCGTCACTCTCAGCGATGACATCCTCTGCCTTATCAAGGCTGTCGCCGATCTTCAGCTTAAGTATCTTGCCCCGTGAAGCGCCGCTGCGAGAAACCATGTAAATTGTATCATTCGGCCCGAATATTGCCTGTGCAATTTCATCGTCATAGTTTGCGATCTTCTTCCATGCGCTGTCAATATCTCGCAGGTAATAAGCGAATCTTCCGCTGTCGCCGTACTGAACTGTCGCAAGCACCCGCGAGCTTTCCAGGTCCGTCTCAAGAACGATCTCAGCGATACGCGGGAAGTCCTCGCCGACCTCGTAAATATCCTCGCTTGCAGGCGTCCCGATCCTGTGGAACCAGACCTGTACAAAAAAGTGCATATCTTCTTCGCTCTTCTCTCCGGTTGCCGGATACCTTGTGTAAAATATCCCCGAACTGTCCGGACTCCAGCACATATCTCCGCCTGCCGTGCCGCCGTTGACCCGCTCTATTGCATGTCCGACCTCTTTGCCGTCGTCAACAGCGAATACATGCACATCGCCGCTTTCCGACCCACCGGTAGAAAGCGATACCGCAACAAGTCTGCCGTTGGGTGAAGGCTTGTACCAGTCCATCGCTGTCGATCCGCTCGGGTCGAGATTATTCAGGTTGATTACATCACGTTGGGTTTCAGGCTTGTTCGGCCCATCCATAACAACCACGACCGGCTGCTCATTATCCGGGTCATATTTGACCGCGAACAGCCGTCCACCGCACCATGAAAGCCCGCCATAGCTAATTGATGTCGCCTTGTCGATCTCCAACACCCGTGCCGATATCTGCTCCCGGGACGGCAGATTATCCAAAAGCTCTCTTGCGAAAAGGTTTTGCTCATTGCTCCATGCCTGCACCTCAGTATCCTGCCAGTCTTCCAGCCACTGGTAGTTATCGATAACTGTCGTACCATGATATTCATTCGTGACCGGCCGTTTGACCGTTTTAGGGGATTTATTCTTCGAACAGCCGCTCACCACAAGAATAAGGGCGATCAGAATTGTAAGTTTACGCATGGTATGATCCTTTCAATATGAGATATATCACAGCAAAATCTATTTTATCTTATTATATGTAGGTGCTCAGAATATGCAATTTATTATTGCCGATTATCTGCATGTCATTTCATTAAGTATCCCTGGCCCTTCACACGTTAAGACCTTCAAGTCCGCCATCGAGGCGTTCTTTACTCGTTATGGTTTCCTGCCATGTTACGATCCGTTTTTCATAAGCGGCTTTGCGTCCCATAATTGTTACCAGATTGCTGACAACGCTGGCAGGAACCGTTCCATTGTTGAAATTACCTTCCGCAATATTTTTATGGAATGTTGCAATATTCGTTACAGCGCCTTCCTGATATATCTGTGGTGTCCTGCCGCCGCGATAAAAATCCTTGCCCCTGACCAGAACGCTTCCGCCGTATTCCGTTTCGATAGTACCCTGGGAACCGAAGAATACGGTTTTCAGTCCGCCCGGCGTTCCATGTGCCCCGAACTGCCGTGAACTGAACGTTACCCCGATGTCGTCGGGATACTGAATCAGCAAAGCGAAATGGTCCCAGCAGTCCCCGACATCCACCCTTACTTTTCTTCCGCCCGTCCCTACCGCGTAGAGAGGTTCGGTGTTCATGATCCAGCTGGCAACATCGAGCATGTGAATATTCTGTTCGGTTATAATATCACCGCTCAGCCGCTTGTCGAATACCCAGTTGCGAAGCCTTGCTTCATCGCTGCCAGGCGGTGCTTTTATGCCTAGCCTGTCTCCGTGATACATGCACTGTCCATACGCTATCTTTCCTAGAGCGCCATTGTGAACCCGTCTGACCGCTTCGGTATAGTACTCGTTGGCACGGGTCTGAAAGTCCACCAGAAAACAAAGTTTCTTAACAGTAGCTTTCTCGCCGCTTTTTTTGATCGTCTGGCAGCCGGGAACATCGACTGCGACAGGTTTTGCGATATAAACATGTTTGCCTGCCTCAACAGCAGCTTTGGCATGTTCCGGATGAAAGAAGGGCGGGCTTGTTATAACTACCGCGTCAACATCCTGCTCAAGCAAATGTTTATACCCCGACAATTTAGTAAAACGCTTTGACTTTGGCACCGAGTACTTATCGCCAAGCGTGTCTGCCTTATCCTCAAAATAGTCCGCTGCTGCGGTTATCTCATATCCGCCATGTTTAACAAACAAATTGCCAAGATAGTTTGCCCTGCCCCCGCATCCGATCATTCCAAGTCTGATCTTGCTGTTGGCCTTTGTCGAAGCTAAAACACCTTCGCCCAGTACCGATAATGAAAATGCGGCTCCGCCTGCCCCGGCGAGAAAATCGCGTCTGTTGATAGTTTTGCTGATCTCGGCAGTTATCTGTTGTTTTAAGGCCATCTTATATCTCCTTTAGCAAGACTGATTTCACGGCCATATCATAGACTATCTTTGCACACACTTCAACTGTTTCATTTGAGCGGCAATTGATAATAATAGCATTACAAGCCCTATAATACTTTCCTGTGGGTATCATTCAGCACAAATATCAAGGCTTTTTCGTTTTTTGATTAAACCGATGCCCTCATCTGACGATATTTCAGTGAGTTTGCTATACCTGAAAGGAATATGTATGGGCATTCAAAACTGGTCGGAAAATATTTTACTTGTAAACCTGGAAAACGAACCCCAGATGGGTGATGAGCTGGAAACTGCCATCGGTATGGTTTCCAAAAGTCCCGATACTGACGTTGTTGTGGATTTTGCCGATGTCAGCATCATAACATCTTCAAGCATCGCAAAAATGCTGAAGCTCAGGAAAACACTGTCCAAACAGAACCATTCACTGGTCTTTGCTTCCGTACGCCCGCAGACAAAAAATGTATTCACCGTAACGGGACTAGACACTGTATTTGATTTTGTTGACGATCAGTTTCTGGCTCTTGCTGGTTTACAGGTTGGCTGCTAGTGCTTTGTAAAGATTAAAGTTTCGCCCTTGATGCGCCGTACCCAATGGGCAGATGCAAGGAAGAAAACGCAGTCACAGCAGCCCGAAGCGCGAGCGCAGGGATAAAAACGCAGCAAATGCCCGTTGGCTGCAAGCAGGAACTCGTAAATTAAAGATTTACACAGCACTATTTATAAAAAAGTTCTTTCCTGTTCGTCTTGCGTGACAACAAGCTGTTGAGCGTGGGAAATATTGCGCATTGTAATATGCTCCTCTTGACAAATGCACCATCGTACAGATATAATAATAAGTGATTGATATTTAGCTGATCTCGAAAACCACTGGTCCAGCGGCTTTCGAAATCTGCTAGCGATTATTTCGTTATATAGCAGAAAGTAAACCGATGGAAGAAAATGACATTCTCAGGATCGAGCAGTTGCTTGGTTATCATTTTTCGGATGTAAAACTGCTCAAAGCCTCGCTTACCCATTCCTCTCAGGCTGATGATCGCCTCAAAAGCAATGAAAGGCTCGAGTTCCTCGGAGATTCCGTGCTTGGGCTTATTATCTGCCAAACCCTTTACGAAAGGTTTCCGACCTATGATGAAGGTGATCTGACTAAGATCAAAAGCATGATCGTTTCAAGAAAGACATGTTCTAAAGTGGCAAAAAACTTTGACCTTGCCAACTTTACAAGAGTCGGCAAGGGGATGGCAAAAACCAGTGCGATGTCTGGCTCGATCGCTGCCGGCACTCTCGAAGCCGTTATCGCTGCGATATATATTGACGGCGGTTTTGACCAGGCAAGAGATTTCATAATCAGAGCGTTCGGAGAACTCATCGACAGGGTCAATTCAAAGCAGCACCACGAAAACTTCAAGTCACTGCTTCAGCAGTATTCCCAGAGCAACTTCAATTGTACGCCGATGTATGTCCTGCTTGACGAGAAGGGGCCTGATCATAACAAGTGTTTTGAAGTCGAAGTGATAGTAAACCACAGACGCTTTGCTAGTGCATGGGGAGTTACTAAGAAAGACGCTGAGCAAAAAGCCGCCCAAAACGCCCTGGTAGAACTTAAACTGGTAAAACCAATTGAAGATACACAGCTCTAAGTCGTCAATACCTGTACAAGGATAAACAGCCCAACGCCTGCAAATATCACAAACAGGCTCGTCGTTAAGAATAGTATCCCAGCTTCCTTGAAGAATTTATCCCAGAAAAGTACCCGCATCTTGGTTGCTTTATAGACAAGCGAGATTGCCGCCAGCAACGGGAACATCCAGAGCATCGACATCGGATCCATGCCGATGTGCTCCGGTGTAGTGAATGTGCAAAGTAAAGATGCGATACTATTTATCATCTTCTTCGTCTCCGATAAGCTCGCCTCTGCCCGAATGACCCATATAGACCGCGCTGACAATGCAAAGCATATTTAGCAGGCCAGCTATGCTGGTGTATATTTGTCCGATATCAGAACACTTTCCGTATGCCAGATATTCGCCTTGACGGGTTATGTTGGCTATCACAGCGACACCAGGCGAAACCATCATCTGGGCGATATACCACAGCCCCGCGCCTTTCGAGTTGATCACTGCCACTGATCCCACATGAAGCCCCACAAGGAAAGTTCCGACTATCGTCACAAATATGACAGCCGCACGTTTCCGTTCTTTGATCAGAAAATGACCGGCACCGGGTATCACCCAGGCCAGCAAACCCACGACCAATAAGAACATGGCATGATCACTGTTCGACTTGTTTGACATCTTAAGTCACTCCGGCTTAGTTCGTGCCTTCTTCGGTTTCGCTGTCGTTTTTCTTCTTTTCGACTTCTTTGTAGCTCATACGTTTTTGAATATTGTCAATTCTGAAGTGCTGGAGACCTAATGCTTCCGATGCCATAAAGTTAGTTGCGTACCCGTGGAATGCTTTGACTTTTTCGTAATCATGGATCGATACCGGCTGAACCGAAACGTCCTTGATAACGTAATAGCCTGCATCCGGCTCGAACATGATTACTTTGTTGATATCCTTCAATTCGTTCTCATCCGAAGATACGAGAGAGAACAGTTTCTCGATAAACATGACTGGCTCGATCATAGATGAAAGGATGCGTTTTTCCATGCCTGGATTTTGAGCGATCTGTGCATAACTTATTTTGATGGTGGACTGCGGCAAACGTGTTCGATCTGTCATTTTCTTACTGAACAGGATCACACCTTTGTCCTTAGTCTTTTCATTGATGGTGTTGATTGCTTCTTTAAAGCCTTTCTCGCCAGCCAGTTGTGCAAGCTCATCAGCAATAGATTTTGCCGCCTGCATGGACTTGACGATCTTAAAGTCTTCGGTGACTTTCTCTTTGATCGACATGACTGTCGGTTCGCTTTTTTCGCCGAACACGGTCTTGTTGATACTGTAGGTGTAGTCGATGCTCTCCGGGGCTTTCGCTTCAGTTGTGTCAATTACACGCACGATCACCACATGAGCATAACCATCCTTGGCAGGTCCGATATTTTCATATTTCTTAGGCATAGCCCGGTCGAAAGGACCAAGTTTGCTGATCTCAAGGCCTTGGGTTGCGAAAAGAAGTCTTACCATACGCTGGGGTACATTGTTGCGGCTTTCGATTATAAGATTGCCTAGAACACTGTCGCCGGCAAGATCAACCGCACCTGTAAGACCGGTGGTTCCCGTGTAAACTTTAACGCCGTGTTTTGCTGTCAGTTCGTCGGCGACTTTCGCATAATCAACCGCAAGTTCTTTGAGCTTGTCCGAATCTGTCTTGCGAATATCGATGTCACCGAGATTTGCTGTGGTCATTTCAACTGCTTCGGCGATTATCATGTCTGCTTTACGATCTGACTTGCTTCGCTTAAGGTTCGTCTTGATACCGTAGGCGACCTTTGCGTAGCTCTGTTTTTGATCGATCTTAGGACCGGTTGGGTCATTGGGGTCGACAGGTATCTGCCTTGTAAACCGGGCCGGGTTTGAATTGTAGTAATCCATCATCTCTTCGTCGGTAGGCGCTGCTACTGTATCGATGACATCTTTCAGTTGCACCACGAGATATTCGACATTGACCATTGCAGGCAGCTTATAACCGAATCCGTAAGGATTGTCATCGGTTACATAACCGGATCTGAAATTGTTGAACTTAACGAACTGTTCGTTAAGTTCAAGCTCACTCGGTTCGGCTTGTTCTTTTGTAAAGCTCTTTGCAGCAACCTTTACATACTCGGCATTTATAGTCTCGCCGGCAATTTCTGCGCTTCCGCTCAAACCAACACTTGCCTTGATCTGATCGGTGGTGATGTTTTCGGATCCTGTCACAATATTGGCGTAAGCCAACACTGACATCAGGTCAGCATAGACTGACAGAATACCCTCTTCGGTAACACCATATTTTGAAACGATACCGTCGATGACAGCACCGGTCTTCATTTGTCCCCCGGAAACGCCTTGGATTACATTTGTAAGCTGATATTTGGCTTGATCCGTTGATACCACGCAACCGGCTTCTTTTGCCTCAGCCTTGAGCAGTATCCAGTTAAACATTGGTCTACCTGTACGCAATTTCAGGAAGAATTCGTCGACGTCTTCTTCGGACATATTGCTTTGGCCCCGCGAGATACTTTGCTTGAGATAAGCGTTTAGTTGCTCTCCTCTGAATGACTCCGGAAATAGAACCTGGCTTAGCAGCATTGCCCTGAAATCGGGCCTCTGAAAGACTGGGTGGTTGCCCATCAATAACTTATCAGCCATAAGAGCCTTTAATATAGTAAGCTCACTCTGTGACTGGTTTAGTGTTTTGCCGGTTATCTTGCCGCCCGAATAAAGAGCCACTGCCTTGTTTCGGATGTCGACCGAACGCAGTATCTGCTGCAGTGCAGCCCCCCCGACAAAGGCTATCATGATTAAGACCAGAAGCCAGACCATCAATTTGTGTTCATTCTTACGGATCCATTTGACAAGATTCATATATTCACCTTCAATAATTACATAAAACGAATATTCTTAAAATTTTACAAGTCTGCAAGTATATGAAACAGCACCAGCT
>DAOWHR010000293.1 GCA_030641315.1 Anaerohalosphaeraceae bacterium
ACTACCAGCAACTCTATCAGTGTAAACGCCTTTTTGTTCATAAAACACTCCCTTATGTTATTGATTACTCGCTGCGAGGTACAGCGACCTTATTTCCTGGGCAGACAAGAGCCTGTCAAATTCAACCAGATCGGCAACAGCGCCATTAAATGATTTGTATCCTTTGATCTCGACTTTTTCAGGCAACGCGCCAACATATCTCTGGCCTACAAAACGAGCCGCATAGAAATATGCCATATTGCTGATCTTTACCGGTGTGCCTTCCGGTACCCCATTGACAAACAACCTGGCATAGGAGTTTTTGTCAATCGAGACTGCAACATGATACCATTGCCCCGGCTGAGCAACCGAATCAGACTCAAGTTTGAACAATGCTTTTGACTGTTTATTATTCCAATAAATATAGTTAAAGCGACCATCTTCGGTCATGCCCACAACACGATGGAACTGCCCGCCTTGATTTGTTCTGGAAGATATGACCTGGTTTGTGTTAGCATCTGGCCTGACCCATAACATAAAGGTATATTTTCGCTTTCCCCCATTATCCGAACGAGCACGCCTATCTTCAACCTGCGGAATGAACAGATGGCTCTTATCGCCATAAAACTTAACGGCACTGCAAACGTCACTGTGGCCCGGGAAAGGCCCGTCAACCAGGTCCACCAAACCATTGTACTGCACCTCAACCGAGGAACGGTCCGCCAGACTAATCAGGCTCTGAGCCGAACCAGGTTTTAGTCGCCAGTATGTCATTGGTCGTTTCTCTTTTACCGCTAACTCATAAGCAGTCGGAACATAAGACGTAAAAGCATGTCTGCGGAAGGCAACCTGTTTAATACCGCCATCCTCGACGGAGCCAGCCTGACCTGCCGTTAGTTCCACGGCGTCTGCGGGAAGTGAATCATTGGTCCCTGCTGCGAGTTTAACCATGCCCTGGAAGACATGTGCCTCTGTTCTGCCCAGTCTGTCAACTTCGACGCCAAACTCAGTACCATAGTCAACAACAGTTGCCGAATTAGTGCTCACAGTAAAGCCCTCAGAGCCTTTGGGGACGTTGGCGTAAAGTTTGCCATGGGTCAGTTTTAGGCGGCCGGTCGTCTCAAGCTCGATAGCAACGGGGCCTTTTAGCACAACTTCAGCGCCATCGACCATAATTATTTTCGCTACCCCACTGACCAAGGCCAGGTCGCCTGGACGAAGTTCAGCACCGTATTCTAACTGGCCGTTTTCAATCCTGCCTGCCGATCCGCTCCAACTGGCATTTATTGAATCACCCAAAGAAGCAACAAACGGCAAAGGCGGCGATGTAAGCAGAGCAATAACCGCGATAAAAAGCAGCGCCGCCGCAGAGACGGCAAAAGTATAGAGCGAAAACTTTGATATTTTCCTGGGCTCTGTCGGCAAAGCGGGGACCATCTCCACAGGCCTTGCCAGAATGGGTTCCGGCTCGACCTCAACCGGTTCGGCAGTCAGTTCGTTCTGACCTAAAGCCTCCCATAAAGCCGTATCAAATCCATTGGATTCATCATCATAATGTGTCGGCAGGAAGTCCCTTATTATTGCGTTCTCAACTTCATTGGCACTTTGAAAAAAGACAGAACCAAACCTTTGCAAAGAATCATAATTCATCAACCATTCAACGCAATACTCTTCGGCATCACTGTTGCCGACCACTGCATTATCAAGTTCGGCCAACTGGTCTTTGGTTATGGCATTTTCAACAAGAAGAGCAAGAAGTTCACTGATACGGTTGTACTGCCTTGGTGATGTCATTGGGATGCCTCCTGCGCAATTGTCCGACGTACGCAACGAGCTAGTTTGTCATATATTCTCGCAAATGCCCGGTAAATCGCAGTCAGCGATCTGCCGGTTTTGTCGGCGAGGGCTTTAGGGGTCTGGCCGGAATCGTAACGGCTCTTTAGAAGTTCTCTTTCGGGTACGTCAAGTTTCTCAACACATTTTCTCAAACACTCAAGATGGTCATCTGATTGTTGAGTTTTTTTCTCAGCATGGTATGACAACTTGTCAAAAAGTTCCTCGCTCAACTGGACAGCGTTGTTCTTTTTGTTCCTTCTGTAGTACAGTATCCTGTAATATGCAATACGCACGCCCCATGCCGCAAAATCACTGCCTGACCGGAAATCATCGAATTTGCGCCACATTATTGTCGCAGCATCCTGCATGATATCATCTGCATCTGCTCTGTTTGGAACCAGAACAGCGATATATGAACGAATTCTGTCCTGATTTGACATCATTAAATTCAGAAATCGTTCCGTTCGTTCAGATTTATCCTCAAAATCCACATTCATCTCCAAAATGAAGTTGGCAAACCACGGTCACCACACATAAGATCATTATACACATGCTCTAATAGTGAAATCACAGGAAATGAGAAAAAAACCGCAAAAAACAAAAAAGTCCTATATTTTGACATTTTTTTGAAGAAGTGATCGGTTTCCTGCCTTACGGTTAAGGCAATACACTCATAAATTCAATATAAAGACGTTCTCTGCCTACATATCGACAAAACGCAACCCCAATCGTTAAAGATTGAGAGGCTATGTGATGTTTTCGATCAGATCCCTTACCTGCGGTCTTAAATATATCTCCTCGATATCAACCGTATCCCGTATTGATCTGGCTGTGATCGCGTTGGTTTCGATTGTCGGAGCGTCTGTATCTACAAAAAAGACCCTCTTGCCGGAAAAAACACACATTCCTCCCCCGCCGCCGCCCATCGACTCTGCACGAACCTCGATACCGTGGCCCTGCAGGACCGCCAGCATGTCTTCAAGTAATTGAGATTTATCCATTTTTAAGTATTTTTAGGCCAATTGCCGATAAAAATAATGGTTTTATACGCAGATCAGCACTGCTGTGCAATAATGATAACGATGGGAACAGCGATATTCAATCGTTTTGTTTTCATATTCCAACATTGAATTTACGGAGATTCCTATTTTGCCTGGTATCCTTGAAAAACGAAAGAATATGCATCGACAGCTTGCAGAAAATGCCAGAACATGCGACCAACTGCAGCAGCAGATCGACAGTATGCAAGCCCTGGCCAATATCGGCATGCTCTCAGCGATGATCGCCCATGAGATGAACAATATCCTCACCCCGCTGGGCAGTTATGCGCAACTTGCAATGAAGTACCCGGACGATACCGCTCTGGCCCAAAAAGCCCTTGAAAAAGCAGTTACCAACAGCTCCCGTGCAGGCAGGATAATGACCAGCATTCTCGCCATGGCCAAAGGAGGCTGCAAAGAAAAACAGAATTACCTTCTTAGAGAGATGGTCGAAGAAGTCTTTTTCTGCATGGCAAGGGACTTCAGCAAGGATGGCATAGACGTCATTCTCAATATCACAGACGATCTCGAAGTCTGCGCCGAGCAGGTTTCCTTCCAGCAGGTGCTTATGAACCTTATAATAAACGCCAGACATGCCATGCTTGCAAGAGGCGGGGTTCTGACAATATCCGCGACCCGCTCAGACGACCAGATCCGTATCGACGTTTCAGACACAGGCGATGGAATTGAAACCGAAATACTCAACCAGATATTCGATCCTTTCTTCACGACAAAGGGCCAGGGAACGGGGCTGGGACTAGCGTTTTGTAAGCGTGTGACCCAGTCACATGACGGCTTTATTTGTGTCAATTCGGAAAAAGGTGCAGGGACAACGTTTTCTGTCATCCTGCCCGCAAAAAACTCCGATCAGGAAAATACGACTGATTAACAGCTTTCATAAATGTAATAGAATTGAAAAGGGCCTGTACTATTACCAGTACAGGCCCTTTGTTTAATGATGTATCTTAAAACGAATTAGTCGTTATCCGACTCAATCCCGATCTTCCCGAAGCACATAAACAACGCCGCCGTAGCCGCGATTGCCGCACCAGCAAGGATATAGCCCCAAATGTTATTGCCGTAAACAAAGTTACCAACAGAGAACAGCGAAGCGTATATCGCGACACAGCCGAAGAAACAGCAAAGTATCTGCAACGGAAGCTTCCAGTCGCCGATAGCGTTTTTCTCATCGATATTAATACCTTCAGCCTGTGCCTCAAGCACAACCTTCTTCCAGCCGGGACCGCCAGGATGACAAAGCCTGTAGAAGCTGCGCAAAGTTTCCTTATTAGCAGGCTTCGTCAGAAGCGTGGTAACAACCCAGACGATAGTCACAATGATAACACATGTCAGAAGTTGAACCGAAAACATCAGATCGGCTACCTTTGAATGGTAAGCGTAAATGACATCGCCTTTAATAATAGCTCTGGCTCCGCCGCCATATTCATTAATAAGAGCAGAGAATTCTTCTGACCATGCCAGGCTGTTACTCCCTGCAAACTTAGCCGTCGTTTCACCGTATTTGGCAAAGTGACGATCTGCAAGAGCGCTAGCCTCATCATATGTAACCTGTGCCTCAAGCCTTGCCTTACGAGCTGCTGTAAGAGCCTTATCGTCAAAAGAAGTCGCTGCTGCAAGAGCAGCTTCGTATCTTTTCTGAGCTACTTCCAGAGCACCGGAAGTGTTCAAAGATGCTGCACCATAGGTGGCATAATCTGAGACGACACTATCGTAATCTGTCTCGTTTTCTTTCATAACATCTGCAAGCTTGTCAGCAGGTATGATCTGTGGAACATAAACAACATCTCCTGACTTCTTAAGCAAAGCGATAGCTGTAGTGTCTCCCAGCTGTTTATTCTGTGCCTTCAGTGCCTTATCATAAACGAGTCTGGCGCGTTCTCTGTCAAGAGTCTTCTCTTCGGTCGCACGCCATAACTCTACCTTGGCTTCAACACCATCTTCGATAGTTTCGGCTTCTTTTTCTGCCGCTTCCATTACTGTAGCAATAGATGTTGCAAGCGCCCCATCTTCGACCTTGACAACAAATTTTGAAACTGCGGAACTGCCGATATACCACTTTAGGGTTCCGTCGCCGCCCGTACCGAGAACGATCCAGAACGCGACTATCGTTGCTGCAATCATTGCAGCAATTTCCGTCCATGCATTTATTCGCCACCAGAACCAGCGAAGCAGGTAGATCGCACCTGTTCCCGCACCGGACAGCAGCATGATCTGGAATGTCTGCCCCGCGTTTTCCATAAACGTTAGAGCGAATGTCCCCGCGATAACCATCAGCACAACCGTACAGATTCGACCGACACCTACCAGTTCCTTCTCCGTTGCCTCAGGCTTGACGAATCTTTTATAGAAGTCATTTACAACGTAGGATGATCCCCAGTTAAGGTGCGTTCCGATCGTTGACATATATGCCGCGATCAGCGACGCCACAACCAGACCGATAAGTCCCGGTCCGAGTTTAGCGATCATCACAGGATAAGCGATGTCCTCACCAAGGTACTTCGGATCGATATTCGGGAAGCTTGCCTTGATGCTTTCCAGCGTCGGATAACATACGATTGAAGCAAGTGCCACAATAATCCACGGCCACGGACGCATTGCGTAATGCATAAAGTTGAAGAATAATGTCGCACCCATAGCGTGCTTTTCGTTCTTCGCTGAAAGCATTCGCTGAGCGATATACCCGCCGCCGCCCGGCTCCGCTCCAGGATACCACACCGACCACCACTGAACCGCAACTGGAATAAGAAGCAAAGGCACCCACGCAAGCCACGTCGAAAAGTCAGGCATCCAGTTCAGCTTATCGATAATCGCAGGATTCGCAAGAAGCCCGCTCAAACCGCCAACTTCCGGCTGCCTGCAAGCGACGACCGCCGCGTACACCGCACCGAACATTGCAATTGTATATTGAAACAGGTCCGCCCACAGGCAGCTTTTAATTCCGCCCGCAGTTGCGTATACAACAACGCCAATTGATCCTAACACCACAGCGACCCACGGATCAATACCGAAAATAACCTGCCCGATCTTAATCGCTGCAAGAGTTACCGAACCCATGATAATACAGTTAAAAAGTACTCCCAGATACAGCGAACGGAAACCACGCAGAAACGCCGCGCTTTTACCGCTGTAACGCAACTCGTAAAACTCAAGGTCGGTCATAACCTTCGACCGTCTCCAGAGCTGTGCATATATAAATACCGTTATCATACCGGTAATCAAAAATGCCCACCATGCCCAGTTGGAAACAACTCCGCCTCCACGCACAAGGTTGGTCACAAGGTTAGGTGTATCGCACGAAAAAGTACACGCCACCATCGACACGCCAAGCAGCCACCAAGGCATCGATCTGCCGCCAAGGAAGAAATCGGCACTGCTTTTGCCCCCCTGCCTTGATGCAAAAACCCCGATACCGATAACCGCGGCAAGGAACCCCCCGATTATTGCCCAGTCAAACCATTCTAAATTCATGCGTCACTCCTTAAAATGCAATTAAGTAAATAATTGGATCGTGTTGCGGAACCGCCGGTCCCGTTCAATTGCGGCTAAACTATCCGAAAACACCGGTTTCAGCAAACATTTTTATCCAAAAACTTTTGCCATCGCAGTAATAGTACTTTGTCCGCTGTAAATGTCAGGATTCAGCGCCAGCTCAATTAGTCAGCCGCAAGGCCGTCGAAGCAGGCAATCTTGCGGCATTGTCGATGCAGACGAACGCAGCGGATGGCTGATTGCAGCAAGCTAAGCCTGATTTTTATCAAGGACACAGTACTAAGGTGCGTAATTGATAATAGCTTTTGCGATGTCGTTTATCCCGGTTCGGACCGTGCTAGAGCCGCCTTTGGTTAAGATACTGAAAATATAGTCACCGTTCGGTGTCTCAGCAACGCCGGAATAGGCCCTTATTCCATTGATATAGCCCGTTTTGCCGTATATTTTGCCCTTGTACCTGTCATCCTGGAAATATTTTGCAGTCGTTCCGTCCACGCCTGCGACCGACAACGTTTGCTTATACATAGGCCAGGTTGGGCTGTTATATACATCGCCAAGCACCTTTGTCAGTATTTTTGTCGTTACCAGATTCTTCCTGCTCAGCCCGCTGCCGTCATCAAGACTAAAATCCGACTGGCTGATGAAAAGAGAGTTCAGGTATCGCCCGACAAGCGTAAGACCGTGTTTCCACTGGCCGTTGATCTTGCCGTCTGTCTTTTCTGCCGAGATTGTCTTAACCAGTGCCTCGGCTGCCAGGTTAAGACTTTCCTTGTTGCATACCTCAAGAACGTCTTTCAGTGATGTGGTATAGGTCTTTAATATCTTAAGATCAGCCTCAGCTTTTACGTATTTTTCGACCACGGAGCCGGAGACCCTGATCTCTGTCCGTTGCAGTCGCTCTTTTAGCAGCGTACCGAACAGCATCGCAGGCCGCTCTATCGCGACATCGAATCCAGTTGCCGTCCTGCATTTGCCCCTGACGATCAGTTTGTTCGGCGTTTGCGTGCGATACGCCCCCGCCGCGCTGGAACCGGAGTTTGTTATCCGCACCTGATTGACTATATTAAGATAATTCGTCGCAGGTTTGACATATACCTTCGCGCTCGAGCCGACCTTCTTAACCGTCATCGAAATGCAGTTCATATTGTAATTCAGCCCAGCCACTTCACATGCGTAAGGCTGATTCAACTGCTCGACAGGCCAGGACGGATGTACCCTCTCATCGTCGAACACGGTGCTGTCAATAATGATACCGCTTATCTTTGTAATGTTATTTTGTTTGAGCGTCTCTGCGATGTCGTCAAACAGCCAGTTTTCGCTGCGGTTGTATTTCAGGTCAATATCAGCGTCCCCAAGCAGAGGATCGCCCGAACCGATAACAACAAGCGTATCGCCAAGCATCGCCAGCTTCGTTTCAAACTGATAGTCAGGCCCAAGATACGCCAGCGCCGCAGCCGAAGTAAGGATCTTCATGTTCGATGCAGGCACCATCTGCTGTGATGAGTTCCGCTGATAGACCGTTTTGCCCGTCTTAGCGTTTATGACATGAATGGTAACGTCAGCGTGTTTGCAGTTCTTACCCGAGACAATGGCATTAATCTGCGCACCAAGCCCCGCACAAGCGTTCGCCCCAAGCAACACGCCAAAAACAGCAACAACTATGAACTTTCTGCCCAGTCCCTTAAGCATAGAAAGGTCTTTTAACACAAACGTGAGATAATTTCAAGTACCAGTTTACGGTTATGCTTCAAGAATCGCAAAAATGACCCAATAAACAGCAGCCCGAATCGCTAGCGCAGGGATAATAACGCAAGCGATTTAAACGTAATGTATTTGGGCAACACGCCCATAAGGGCCTGTGAAAATCCCCACTGCCCATCAAACAGAAACACCCCCGCAATCGCAGGTATCAAACCAAACAAAAAAAGGATGACCAAGACGATAAAAATCCCCTTGCTAGAATCACCAACAACACATAAAATATCTTCACCTATACACCCACTTTAGCTATTTGCATCTTCTAAATCTTTTTCTCTCTTCAACAGCCATTTTTTCAGTTGCATACTGAAATATTGTTCGAGGCGATCTATCCTTCCATTTCAGTAGAAAGTCTTCAGTCTGTTTTTGCTTGATCTTCCAAGCTTCCCGCAAAAACCAACCTAATCCCTGTTGTACTTTTTTCTCAGGGTCCATCATAATCGGCTCAATAAAAGCAAACAGAGGTTTGAAGCTTTTGTTTGTTTTTAACAATGTCAACATAGATACAGGAACTGCCCGACGCTGGTACTTATTCTTTGAGATACGCCAATCGGAGAGTTCTTCCAGAGAGATGATTTCATTTTCAAACAAGGGAGTCATTAAGTGCCCGCACAAGATATCGCAATGCGCCCAATTCACGATCCCGATCTGAAACCATTTTTCGATGGCCGCAAGTGTTTTCTCATTGAACTGATCGGAAAACTCTTTCAGCAGACAAATGGCAAAATTGGTTTCTTCATATTTGCCGCTTTTAACCAACAGCTTACTCGTATACAGCACCAGTCGCATCGTGACCTTTTTATCGTTTATCAGGGAACGGACTTTGTCTTCGAATATCTCTTTCGTCAGTCCATAAGCGTCAAAACCTTCTGTGAAAAATTTGGCATATTTTTCAACCTGTTTTTTATCCGCATGCTTTTGACAATATGCCCGGATGTCTTCGTGAAGTTGCAATGCTTTCATGATTTCTCTCAGTTCAAGTCAAATATCTCTTTGAATTCCTGCCGATCAAGTAATTTTTTGAGCCATTCCGTTAAGTCTGACGGTTCATAGAAGGGGTGGTTGCGATACAGATTGACAAAGTCAGGATGTATCATGTCGCCGAAACGGTCCATCTTTTCTGAAACGATCTCCTTTACTGTAGTAGCATTTTCACGATAGAATTTCAAATTGTCAATCTTATACCACCCCTGCTTTATAAATTCACTCACTTTATTTCTGCATTTACAAGGTGCGTCTTCATTGACCAGACCGCATTTGTTGTTCATGAAATTGTAAAGTTTGGCTCTTGCTCTGGACAATGTTTTTCTAAAAGCGTCACTTGATATGTCCATGATCTCGCTGCCCTGCTCTGAGGTAGCATTAAAAACAACGCCAAGAATAAATACAAGTCGTTGCTGTCTGTCTAAACATAAAAGAACACCTGATACACATCCGATTGCCAAATCCTTGATGATCATATTCGTTTCGGGTGTTGGTGTGATTTGCTCATCGGGAGTTGTCTCGATAAATGAATAATATTTTTCTAATGTTGAAATTGACTTCGATTCATATCCGGCCTTTTTCATATTTATCACATAATTCGTCACGATTCGATATAGCCATGTGCGGAAGGCCGCCTTTTTGCTATCATATGTTGACAGCTTTGTAATCATCTTGATCAAAATTTCCTGGGTAACATCCTCTGCATCCTCTGTCACCAGGACCATTCTGAAGGCGATATTATATATCCAAGATTGATGCCGGGAAACCAGCCGCGTCAGGGCCTCTTGATCGCCATTAAGGGCCTGATGAATTAATTCGCCGTCCTTTGCATCTTCATTTTTGTTAACTATAAATGGATTGTACATGTCTGCTCCAATAAATAATGGGCTTTTATCTTAATATACATCTCAAAAGCACGACTGTGACAGTTAAGCCATAATTTTCTTACATTTCCTATTATAAACTGCCTTACTCAATAATTCAAACTTGTTAATATCAAAGGATTTATGGAAAATATTAAATTTATCCATTATTGCGATTTCACAATATCTTTCTAGAAAAAACATTTGAAAGTATTGTTTTACTCATCTTTGAATTTCACAAGCTCTTATTAAAGACAAGACAATCCTCGGTTCTTGAAAATCTTACGCTAAGATGGCAGCTTAAGATCTATAAACGAAAAAGCAAGGTAAATCGGATAACATGTGGCCATCTGGATTTCGGTTATACTGCCGAAATAAGAAAGGGATGGCCATACAAAAGAAACTAACAAAGCAACGACCAGCACAGAAGACTCATCTAGGCTTTCGTCCGTGTATTTCAGTGCATTCCGCGGTTCTCCTCCCTGCTCACCAAACGCAATTGTTAACCTTCAACCGGATTAGTTCTTGAAGAATCATAAAAGCGATGTCATAATTGGGCTAATTATTAATTGAGGTTCATTTATGAAGATTGGTTATTTTGATTCTTTTGCCGGTGCTGCTGGCGATATGGTTGTTGGTGCTATGATCGATGCTGGCGTTGACGCGACGGTACTTATTGAACAGATTAGCACCCTTGGTATCGGTGGCTATTCGATAGAGACGTCGCGTGTTGATCGTGGTGGTATATCGGCGGTTCTGTTCGATCCTAACGCTGCTGAGGAACATACACACAGGAATCTTGCCGATATTCGGCAGATCATCGATAACAGCGGATTGGCTGACAGCGTTAAGGCACGGGCAATCGCGATATTTCAGATTATCGCTGTCGCAGAGGCAAAAGTTCACGGCGTTACGGTTGACGAGGTTCATTTCCATGAGGTCGGTGCAGTCGATTCGATAGTCGATGTTGTTGCCGCATGTGTCGCTCTTGATATGCTCGGCGTTGAAAAGGTTTATTGCTCGGCCCTTCCGATGGGCAGCGGCACGGTTAAATGCGCCCACGGCGTGCTTTCTGTGCCCGTTCCGGCAACCGTTGAGATATTGCGAACCGCTGCCGTTCCCGTTGTTGCAGGCCTTGGCACAACCGAAATGGTCACACCGACCGGAGCAGCTATATTGGCCAATTTTGCCGACAGTTTCACCTCCCTGCCTGATATGGTCGTTGACAATATCGGCTACGGAGCAGGCCAGCGTGACTGCACACAATACCCCAATGTCGTCCGGCTGATGGTCGGCACTGCCACGATGCCTAACGAAAGCGATAGTGTCTGTGTCATCGAAACAAACATTGACGATTCCACCGGCGAGATAATCGGATATGTCGCCGAAAAACTTATGACAGCAGGCGCCCTCGATGTTTATACCACCGCGATAACGATGAAGTCCGGCCGTCCCGCTGTCAAGCTGACCGTGATCTGCGAAGTTGAGATGGCAAACCAGTTCGAGGACATCATTTTTGCCGAAGGCTTAACGCTTGGCCTGCGTCGCCAGACAATGCACCGGTCAAAACTTGAAAGACAAATCGTAACAGTCGATACGGTTTACGGATGCATCTCGATTAAAGTAGGCAGAAGAAATGGCCAAATTGTAAGCGTAAAACCTGAATTTAAGGACTGTCAACTCGCCGCCCAAACCAATAAAGCCGCTGTTACAGACATCATTCGGGAGGCGACAAGAGTCTTTTATAAGGATTTACCGAAATAGAAGGTCAAGCATAAACCCTTCATTTATCGTACTTTACATAATTTATTCATATTTTTCTAAATCTGACGGGCCATAGTTGACATTGATATGGTGTGCTGATATACTTTGATCATAGGATTGGCAAAGAAAGTGATCGATCCGCATGATAAATTGAGTTTAGCGGCTATTTCTGCCGTGGCATACTTCCGGAATATCAGTGGATGACTATTCCGGAAGTTTTTTTATAGGCATTGCCTGTTTAAATAAAACATTTATGATTATCGAGGGCGTCATGGACGATAAACGGCTGTTTGGGGCGAAAGTGTTGAGCAATGTTGCTCTTGGCTCTTTGTATTATCGCACCACATTTGTACTTGATCAGGCTGGTTCTGCCGCTTTTAAGAACGCAGTGCCG
>DAOWHR010000034.1 GCA_030641315.1 Anaerohalosphaeraceae bacterium
CAGATGGATATGCGCTAAGGTCATCGATTGAATTAAAAAAATCATCGATCGCCAGGCTAAGCGTCCCCCCGCCTGACAGTTCGCCAAGTGAGTTTTCAATAGTAGTCAGCGTTTTAAGCTCCTGACTCAACGACGCCAGCGATGAATTCTGCCTGAGTATCTCCTGTTCCAGAAGTGTATCTACCCTTCGGACAACATCGCCTACACGAACGCCGCCGCCTAAGAAAACGTCCCCCATCTGCTTGGAATAAGCCGGAGTAAGAACGATCTCTTTCTTATGATAGCCCGGCGTCGCGGCATTCGCGATGTTGTTGCCTATAACATCGATCGCGCTTTGAGCCGCACTTAAACCGGAAAGTCCTATTGAATAATTTGCCATTTATACCGATCCTATAAGCGTTTATAAATGAAAACTCATAAACGCGTTGCCTGTTTCCCTGCTCGTATATCCGTTAGCGTTATACGTCACATTGCTGTCGCTGCCGGAATCCATCAAACTGTTAAGTAATAATTTGTTGAGCCTGGCACTTTCCTTTATCAACATTGCTGTTGCCTGATACTGCACCTTAAGGTCGGCCGCCAATCCTTTAAGTTCTCGTCTTTTTTCAAGCAGTTGATGCTTGCGTGGATTAGTAACAAATTCGGCAATGCGAACCAGCGTCAACTCAGAAAATTCAATTCCGAATACACCGGCAAGCTCTCTGCGCAAAGTCTGCCTCGTATATTCGTTGGCCAGATGTGCGTCTGATTCGCTGCGAATAGTCTTTAGCATTTGCTCCATGGACGAAGGATCATTTTTGATCAAATAATCTCTAAGCTCCGTAAGCCTTATAAGGCCCTGCTGCAAATGCTGCTTATCCGCTGTAAGAGCATTGATCAACCTGTCGACCTTTTCATTTATCTGCACTGTACTTATCATATTGTCCTGTCGAATTTATTCTGTTCGATGGCCTCGGGCTTTGCCTGCTCAAGCTGGCTGCACAGATCCTTCCAAAGCCCGATCCCGCCCTGCTCTGCGATAGAATCTGAAAGATAATGACTGAATATTCCCTGTATCTGGCCGAATGCGCTGTCTTTTTCATGGCCCCACTGACCGACGGTTTCCTGCATCGTCTCTACCAGTTTTCCTATCAGCAGCGACTCGAAACTTTTGGCCGCGGCGACCATCTGCTTTTCCTTGGCCGGACCAGTACCGTCGATTTGACTAATATTATCAGCCTTGTAAAGCAGACTGTCGGTTAGCATATTAATGTTATTCACTGCAACTCCTACATTATCTCAAGTCTGGCCTGAAGCGCGCCTTGCTGCTTTAGAGCATTGAATATCGCTATCAGGTCGGTCGGACTGGCGCCTATCGAATTGAGCAGTCTCGACAGATTGGCTACATTTGTTGTTTTCGGTATTGGTATCAAGTGTCCGTTACCTTCAAAGACTTCCAGCGATGTATCGGGGATCACTTCCGTGGTACCGGCGTCCGAGAATGGCGCGATTGGCTGTGACACCAGGGCACTTTCTTTTACCCGAACCATTAAACTCCCCTGAGCGATTGCAACCGCTGAAATACCAACATTTTCCCCGACAACGATCGTTCCCGTCCTTTCGTTGATCACAACAACGGCTGGCATATCGACCTTAACTTCCAGACTTGTGACCTGGTCGATAAAGGATACTATTCTGTCATTAGGAATATTCCGCGGTATCCCGATCCTGATCGTCCCGGCATCTTTTACAGTCGCGCTTTGCGGATAAAGTACATTTACCCCGGTGCTGATCCTGTCAGCGGTCGCAAAGTCCGCGTTCCGCAGATTAAGCGTCACAAACCTCTGGTCGACCACCTTCTCTATAAAGGTCGCAAGCTCAGCTCTTTCAATGGTCGCTCCGCCTGGAATTCTCCCGACAGTCTGATGGCTCTTGGTAGCCGAAGCAGCCGCACCCGTTGCCGCCCATCCCCCTATCGAAACCGAACCCTGTGCGACAGCATATACATTGCCGTCAAGCCCCTTCAATGGTGCAGGCAGCAGCATTCCTCCCTGCAAACTTTTGGCATCTTCCATCGAAGATACCATCACGTCGATCTTTGATCCCTCCCGACCGAACGGACTGAGCTCCGCCGTTACCATAACTATAGCGATATTGCCGCCGCTAAGATCTTCAGGCGTAAACACAAGCCCGGAATTCCTCATGATATTCGTCAGCATCTGACGCGAAGGCAAAGTACTGTCCCCCGTATCAGCAAGCCCCACAACAAGACCTATCCCTGACAACGGGTTCCCGCGAACTCCCTGAATATCAACGATGTCCTTGACCCTTTCTGCCCGTACAGCAAAAACGAAGATCAAAAATATCACAATTATTATTGGTAGTTTTCTCATTCGAGTTTCCCGAAAATCACTCATTGATCAGAACGGCCAGATAATATCAAAGATCCTTCCAAGCCATCCAGGCCTTGTATAAGGATCGGCGACACCTTTGTTTTTGGAACTGATATAGAAGTCTGTAACACGTTCGCTTTTGACAATATTGTCGTAGGATATATCGCTCACTCGCACAATGCCGCTGACCTCGATCAACTGAATATCTCCGCCGATATCACGCTGGCGGGTACCCTTGACAACTAGATTGCCGTTCGGCATAATATCGACAACAACAACAGAAATTGAATCGACGAATTTACGCTCATCTTTATAGTCAGCCTTGCCGTTCAGCGAATTGTCCGCACTGGCCTCCGTTCCGAACTCCCCAATATCTGCGAAATTTCCTATATTACCATCGAAAACCAAAGATTTTGAGACGCTTTTCTGCAGATCACGTTTCGCCTTATTATCAACCTTGCTGCTTTCAGATATCGTTATTGTCAGCACATCGCCTATCTTGCGTGCCACATCGTCGGTATATGCGGCCTTAGCGTTGGTGTCTCGTTTGGCCCATATCGAATCGGCGTCAGCAACACCGACGAACAACAATATTAGCAGCACCATGACTATATATCTGGTCATAATTGTTCCCTCAAATTATTGGACTAGCGGTCCCGTCAGGATTTATCTTAACTGTAATTATTCTGTTGGAATCCACGTTCCTAACCCGGATCAGATCCCCTTCCGTTCCGTCCTCAAGCGCCTTTGCCAGCACACTTAAAACAAAACCGTACTTCTCTACACGTACCGTCAGATTTCCATTTCTTTTGACAACGACAGATGATTTTTCCGCCTGCAGCATCTCAGGCCTGATCACCATGCCCTTGACAAGTTTTCGTCTGGCGACCAAACCTAAAGGTTCGCTCCACTGGTACACAGCAGGATAATCGGATATCTCCTCTTTAACCGTATATTTATCAGCCGTAAGCACCTGCCCCCGTTCGATATTTTCCTTGGCCGTCATCTTTTTTACTTTGAACTTCAGGCGGAAATTTACTTCCCTGTCACAAACACACTTCTCACCGTCAAATACCTGCACCTTAACCTTAGCGTAATTCCGTGACGTCCCGGCAACCGTTGAACATTTAAAAGTGAGCTTACTGACTTCTTCGTCAACCTGAATATCATTGCCGCTATAAACCGCCTTAAAGTAACAAACATTCTCCGCTGGTAGATTATTTTTCAAAAATTCTCTTGCAGCTTCAACTATCCTGTCATCTTCCAGCACAACGCTGCTCTGGCTTACAACGATTTTCTTGGCACCTGTCAGATTTATTCTGGAAATATCGACATCGCTGCATGCAAGCCTGCCCAAAATGGTTTTCCGGTCAATAACCAGGTTCTTAACACCGGTTGTAATCCGGCCAAGTGATATCTTTTTAGCCTTGCTTGACAGCTTCTTATCCCCGATCATAACGCTGACATCGCCAAGCGTAATATTATTCTTTTCAACAGTTATCTCTCTTGGCAGATGTATCTGAACCTTCGACTTATCCGCCTGCCCACCGTTTAAAGACGTTGCGCTCACGCTGATCAGCACGATCATTACAATATATATTTTTGTTCTGTTCCTCGTCATCTCAATTTACCTGACAATATCATTTGCTGTTCTGAGCATATCATCGCCCGCTTTGATCGCTCTCGAATTTATCTCGTATGCCCTTTGAGCCGTAATAAGATTCACAAGTTCGGAAACCATCTGCACGTTTGATTTTTCAAGAAAGTTCGATTGTATAGAACCCAGACCATTGGACCCTGCCGTCCCGGTCTGCGGCGAACCGCTTGCCTGGGTCTCCGAAAGCAGATTATCACCTTCGCTCGTCAAACCGGAAGGATTCGCGAATTTGGCCAGCTGGATCGTCCCAACCACCGATGACGTACCTGTCGCATCGGTAATATTTACGCTGCCGTCCTTGCCGATATCCACCCTGACAGCATCGATAGGAATAGTGATCGCAGGTTCATATGTGTACCCCGTCGCAGTAACAAGCGTACCCTGTGAGTTGATCTGCATCGCGCCGTCTCGAGTATATCGCATATCCCCGTTCGGCATTGCGACCTGAAGAAAACCGTCACCGGCGATAGCCACATCAAGAGAACGCCCTGTGTTTTGAAGCTCTCCCATAGTAAAGACCTTAACAGTAGCACCGGGCCTGACACCCGAACCGACTTCGATACCGACTGGCAAATTAACTCCGGAAGATATTTCCGCACCGGCCTGCTGGGTCTTAACATAAAGCAGATCCTGAAAAGCAACCTGGCTATGTTTGAATCCGGTAGTGTTGATATTCGCAAGATTATTCGCGACAACATCGACCATCATCTGCTGCCCTGTCATGCCCGTTGCCGCGGTAGAAAAAGCTCTTAACATTTTATTTGCTCCTGTCTATCTTATAAGAATATGATACCCTGTCGGATATCATGCCATAGCCACATTCATCAGACTCGCTGACATTTCCTTGGTTGTGGAAAGAAAATTCATATTAGCCTGATACATTCTGGTAACCATTATCATATCAACAAGCTCTTCAACCATCTGCACGTTGGATCCCTCTTTATATCGGTGCTTGACCACCACATCGGTCGCATCTTCCGGCTTGATGTCTTCCTGCATCGCAAAGCAGCTGTTGCCGACGATATTCAGCTTTCCTTCATTCTCACCAAAATCAACTATCTTAAACCGCCCCAGGCTTACACCGTTTGCCGAAACCGTGCCGTCATTGGACACGCTTATCTGGGACAGATCCGCGTCAGCAGGGATCGTAATCGGATTGTTCACACCTGCGACCACCCTGCCGAGATTGTCAACGATCTGACGGTTTTGATCGACCTGAAAACTGCCGTTCCGAGTATACAGATAGCCTTCCGGGGTCTCTACGGCAAAAAAACCTTTCCCATGCAACGCAAAATCAAGCGGCCTCGAAGTCAATGTTAGCTGCCCCTGCGTAAAGTCAAAACCCTCCACCCTATCGGACGAAACAGTCTCTCCATCCTCTGTCATCCGCTGCTGCAAAGCCTCCGTAAACGCGTTGCACCGTCTCTTGAAGCCCGGAGTATTCACATTCGCCAGGTTGTTGGTGATAACCTCAAACTCATACATGAGGCTGTCTACACTTGTAGCTAATTGTGTATTTACATCAGTCATACACTAACTCCACTGCCAACCGTTCAGCCGACCTGTCACCACTATCATTGGCGGCAACAGCTTGTTTTCCTATTTTTGCAGCAGTACTTGTCAGCCGGATCATCTTATTGATCTGATCAGCCGTTAAATTGATTAATTCGACAATGAGTTTAAACTCGCCGTCACACTTATCAACGCGCCTAATCACCCCGAAGTGGCTTATTATTCTCTTACCAGCCTTGCCGGTCAATCCTTGCGATGCCCTCTCCTCAGAATCATGCTTATCCAGTTCAAACATCACAAGAACTCTGTTGCCCTTATCGATCGGTTCTCTTACTTTCATAGCGACAGCCGTTACCGCAAGTTCCGTAAGTACACCGGGTCTGAATTTTACAACTTCGTTATCTTCCAGAAGCGGCAGAACGTCCTCACTTTCGGTTATATTTATATTTTGAATTCTATCCGATTTATATGAAAACGGAAATTCTGATATCATAGCGCGTTTATGCAAATTCACTCGAATATAGCCCCGACGGGTCGCTTGAGAATTTGCATTTGTGTCAAATCCAAGTTTCACCTTGATATCCTGGATTTCGAATTGCAATGATTTTGCCGCATCAAGCCCATGCTTCTTTAGGCACTGTTCCCACGTATATGCCGCCATATTTTCAAACGCGTCAGGCATGATAAAAATATCTTCAAGATTTTTTACCGTCGGCCATTTTGTCATCTCGTATAATATCTCGCACTGCCTGTCCGAAAAACCTGACCGCCTGGCATAAAATAGAAAGAACTCACGCTTCCTCTTGTTATCTTCTGACAACCTGCTTTGATGATGCCGTGACAACAGAAAAGCTATTAGCAGAACTACGACCGCGACAACAGCAATCACAAGATACCACAACTCCAGCGAGTTGCTTGACACGAACTGACCGGCACTTCGATACCTTTCTACAGGTGTAAGTGCCAGAACAAGATCATTATGTATTGTTGAGATCACCGAAACTGTCCTCTAATTTTTAAAATATTATCTGATAAGATTTGTAAGCTCATTCAATATCTCATTTGCAACGCGAATTGTTCTGGCGTTTGCCTGAAAACCGTTCTGAGCCTGAATCATATTGACGAATTCACTTGCCACATCGGTGTTGGACTTTTCGAGTGAATATCCAAATATCTTTCCGGCCCCTCCGGCCTGAGCCTGGGTCTCGATCGCATTACCCGAATTTGCGGAAGGCAGATAAAAACCGCCGCCGATCCCTTCAAGCGCAACCGGATTCTGAAAAACTGCCATTTTCAGCATGGCGATATTTTTCTTCACACCGTTTGAAAATGATCCGATCACAACTCCTTCGTTATTGATCGATACATTGGTCAGGGCACCGGACGCATAACCATCCTGTTCTCGTGCGATCGCCGTTGAAGCTACCTTAAACTGTGTAAGCCCGTCAAACTGACCGACAGTACCCATATCAACATTGATAGTTTGCGGCGAACTCGGATCATGGCCGAAAGAAATAACAAACTGGCTCGGATCGGAACCGTCCAGACCGGCAAATGCACCGCTGTTCGCATCGAACTGGATGCCTTCTATCCTGCGATTGTCAAGGTTGACCGCATGAATATCGCCCTGAATATTTGCCAGCACCAGATCCCAGACATTAGGCTCCTCCGTCCTGATGAAAGTAGCTGAAACGCCGTGTTTCCCGCCCTGAGAATCGAATATCTCAATATTTGTCGACCAGCTTGTTCCGCCTGCCGCTTCATATTCAAAGTATGCAGGTGTATCGAGGACTCCGGAACCGTTAACCGCGGAGTATTCGAGCAGGATGTCAGTTCTGCTGTAACCGCTTTCGTCGTCAAGTATCTGTATCCTGCCGTTTGGGTCGATAGATGCCGTCGCGTCAGTCAAAACATTGCTGTTGAGGTGATCGACAAAATCGCCCAAAGTAGTACCTGCCGCCACGTCAAAAGTAAGTCCCGCGCTTAACGCAGAGCCGTCCTTATTATAACCTGAAATAGTGAACTGGCCCGAATCGACACCGCTGTCAGGGTCCATCGTCCCGTCAGTCAGGCTGCCGCCGCTGAACTGATCCAGTTGACTGAACGTAGTAGCACCGGAAGCAACGGCTCCGTCACCGTAAGTATATGCGATGCTCGAAAGTATCAGTTGCCTCTGAGACACCTCGACGCCTACATCCGAATTCAGATTACCGGATACGTTGACCGTTTCCGTCGCCCTGGCAGGCATAGCCGTACCGTACGGTATATGGATATCGCTGTCACCGGCTATCTGGAAGCTATCCTCTTCTCCGACATTACCAATTCTCTGCACCCTGTTTCCTGTCGAAGGATCGACCAGCATTGAATCAGAATCCACACCAAAGGCCCCGGCTCGCGTATAAACTTCCTGCTGACCGTTAGATAGAACAAAGTAACCCTGTCCTTCTATCGCCAGGTCAAGAGAATTACCCGTACCTACAATATTACCCTGCGTCATATTCGGAGTTATGCTCGCCACGCTCACACCGGTTCCTATCTGCTGCGGGTTTGTGCCGCCAAGACTCGAGGTCGGTTGAGCCGCGTTCTTGATAGTGACATTCAGCAGCTCGGAAAAATTTACCCTGCTCGCCTTATAGGCTGTTGTGTTGACATTTGCAAGGTTGTTACCCGCGACATCCAACATCTTTTGATGGGCGTTCAATCCGCTTACACCGGAATTTAATGCTAAGCTCATATCTAACTCCTGTTTATTATTTTAAACTGATGCCATTCCCACTTAACAATACGCTGTGATGCGTGGGGTACACCTATGCAATATTATTATAAAACTTTCAACGCGAGATCTTATCACCCTAAAGGGCCTGATTCTCAACCAGCACAATATCGTTAACCTCAACAGCGTCTTGTCCAACCAGCAACAGATAGTCCTTATTGACATTGTCATAAGCGGTCTTATCCACGATCCCGCTTGTCATGGCAATTTCGCCGTCTTCATTTTCTTTGTAGTAGGAAACCTTCTTACCGATCAGCGAGTCCGCATAGGTTCGCTGAACATCATAGAGAATATTTCCAAAATTCTCATTCGCCTGATCCAGCTTTGAATTGACCGACTCAAGCTGACTCAGTTGCGAAAACTGCGCCAGCTGAGAAGACATTTCCTGGTTGTTCATTGGCTCAAGCGGATTCTGGTTCTGAAGCTGAGTGATAAGAAGCTTCATATAATCCATTTGGATATGGCTGGCACTGGCTATCGAACTTACATTTGTCGTTGTCATTTGATCTCTCTTTTCCATTTACGCTTACTTCAGTATGCATAACGCATCTCGTTTATGTATTGCAACTGCTGTGCCACTTCGACAAACCTGCGAACCCAAAAACCCATAAACCCTTAAAAACAAAGATTTTATATTTTTTACGACTAATTAGCCGCTACAAACCCAAACGTCAAAAACTTAGCCAAACAGAAAAATTTTCCTACACCCGGCATAATATTCATAACCTCTAAAGATGCCAAAAGACGACCAAAATCAAATTCACTACCCCATCAAAATCTGCAAGAAAACCAACTCGAAAAAGAGAAATCTTGATAGTTCAAGTTGAATTTGGTAAATTTATTAGCATCGAAAGGGTAGAATAATGTTTGTAAACAGCTAAATGGGAAATCTTAGTCTATGAAGAATTTCAAAGGCAAAATTGCAGTTATCACAGGCGCAGGTCGTGGGATGGGACGTGGAATTGCGTTACATTGTGCCAAAAAAAGGATGAAAATCGTGCTGGCAGATATTCGGTTAGAATCACTAACAAGCACCGAGTCTGACCTGCCAGGCAGGGTAATGGTGTAATCATTTTTTAGAGTGCGTTATTAATTTATAATTGGCAAACCAAGTGTCCGCCATCTGTTTAGCACCTCAGCCCTTGTAAATGTAGCATCTACAAG
>DAOWHR010000008.1 GCA_030641315.1 Anaerohalosphaeraceae bacterium
CAACAAGTGGTCAAATACAATTTCGCCTGCGTTATCAGCGAGGTAAATAATTTCTTCCGCGTCCATTACAGCATTTTTAAAATTCTGAATTTGTTCAGTGTCAAGATAGCCGCTTAGCGAATCACTAATTGTCGTCTTGACTTCTGTTTCAGTTAATGAACTCTTGACTCCAAAATCTATGATATTGCCAGCTATGGCAATTCTCGCCGCTGTTTCAAGCTGGTCATCAGAATTAATGATCTGCTTTCTAAGATCTGGATATAAATTTAATGCCAGGTTGTTGAACTGTTTTTTTACTCTGTAATACGGATCATCGCTGCCCACTAGGTCTCTGATTAAGCGGTGTATCTGTTGTCCCATCACCGGCGGGCTTTGGCTCATATCCAGATCAGCAGCCAATCGAAGAACCTGGTCTACCACCTTTTTGTGAATCTGTTCATCGTCCGTTGCAAGCCTGGCGGCATCAAGTGCCTGCCTGACAAAACAGCCAATACAATCCAAATAAATTCGCATAACTTAACCTGTCCGTTGTGAAATTTAAACCCAATGACCTTCAACGTTGGCCTGATCGACTTCCTTTAGCTCACCTGCTTTGTACGAATCGAACGCTTGCTGTACGGTTTGTTTCTCAGCGAGAAACACCTTAACATTGGCTGCATTGAGTGTCTTAAACGCGTTCGGACCTACGTTGCCGGTTATCACAGCATCCGCATCGAGATTTGCAATATTCCGTCCTGTCTGGATACCCGCTCCCTGGGCAGCATTCAAATTTACTTCATTGTCATGCGCCTGAAAACTGCCCGTCTCCGCATCAAAAACGATAAGCCACTTTGCCCGGCCAAATCTAAGGTCAATTTCGCTTGATGGTTCATTTTCCTGTGATGTTATAACAACTTTCATATAATACCTTTCTTCATTAATTCATACTTCTCTGTGTCCTGCTCGCCCGCAACGCCTTTGTCCTCGTTGACATCGCCCAAAACCTTTTCGTGCTCCAGGCCAATAACCCGGCATAGTGAATTCCGGATTATCTAACTGCTGTGACAAATATGCCCGCACAACATCATCAACGCTGCCGGTTACGAAAGGCAGCACTTTAACCCCTGATGCTGTAACCATCTCTGCAAGCGCCCGTGAAACCGCTCCGCAAATAACTATATCCACCTTAAGGTTTTTTAATTGATCTGCCCTTTGCGATAATGATCGGCTTTCCAATAGGATCTGCGATCTGCTTATCTCCTTGTTATTTTCTATCTCAACCAGCAAAATGCGGGCTGCAAAATCAAAAACATTTGAAACGCAATCGTTCCATATTGGTATTGCTATGTTCATTGAGCCAACCTTTCAGGTATCTATCTAGCAATCACCGTGCCAGAAAATTGGCGAAAGCAGGGAATTTGTAGTAACTTCTTGTGTAATATAGATTTATGAATAATATGAGTTGCCTGATAATAACTGGATGGGTTAATATTAGTCGCAATATGCAATGCTGTCCATGGCAATGAGCTGCAAAATGCTACTATCCTGGGGCTGGGTAAACAAACCGCAAATCCTAAACCTTTTTGCCATAGATTACTTTCCCAGATGCTTGGCAACCCATATTCGAAGCGAACACTTACAGTATCTCCCCCCCCCAAATGAGTGAGAAAATTGACAATGCTTGCCCTCCTCGTCCAGGCATTCGACTAATTCGCCATCGTTGACAAAATAAGCCTTACACATGTCTTGAAAACCATGCCTGTAGCATTGAAAGCTTATTGGGCATTCCATCCGGTCAATAATATCTTTAACTTGCCTCTCCTGATCCGAAGTTAATTCTATCCCGGCTACTGTCATAATATTTGCCTTCCCATTTAAGAATGTACCACTGAGAACCTGTATGACTGAGCAGATCCTTTCCTGATGCTGCCGTATTTAACTGAGCAATAAATGTGCCAGAAGTACCAGATGGAATACTCGCCCCCTAAGCTCATAGTCTCAAAGACATTATAGCAATGTCACGGGAAATTTGGATGTAAAAAGAAATCAATGTGGATGCAGGATGCTACTACAAAAGTTGCCTGTAATTGCAAAATACAACTGCTGTGAATGAAATACCTTGCCCTAACCTTTACTCGGCATACAATGCAGGCTTGATATCAAGTGCCTTTATCTTGCGGAAGAGTGTACTTTTGTCGATACCAAGGTCTCTGGCGGCAGCAGTTTTATTACCTTTGTTTCTCCGCAAAGCCTGACATATCATTATGGCCTCCATTTGCTTAATAGTTGCAGGCTTGCTGGTTTCTATTTGATCCATTTGTAAGGCTGGACGAACAGATGCAGGGAGGTGTTTAGCCTCAATAATTTCCCCTGTGCAAAGGACAAAGCAATGTTCGATGATATTTTCAAGTTCACGCACATTACCGGGGTAATCGTACGCCAAAAGAGCTGTTGTTACTTCATTTGTAACGCAGCAAATATTCTTGTTTTGCAGGCGGTTGAATCGACTTATGAAATGATCTACCAGCAGCGTAATATCTTCTTTTTTATCCCTCAATGGAGGTAGTTCCAGTTTCATCACATTTATTCTGTAATACAGGTCGTCCCTGAAGCTTTCCTGCCTGACTAACTGGTCAAGTTTTTTATTACTTGCTGTTATGATACGAACATCAGCCTTAACAGTAGAAATTGCGCCAACAGGTTCATAGGTCTTCTCCTGCAAAACACGCAGCAGTTTAACCTGGACAGCAGCAGAGATGTCGCCGATCTCATCTAAAAAAATGGTTCCACCCTGAGCCAGGGCAAATCGGCCGGGCTTATCCTTTTTAGCATCTGTAAATGCACCGGCCTTATAGCCGAACAATTCAGATTCCAAAAGAGTATCTGGCAAAGCACCGCAATTGACCGCAACAAAAGGCTTGTCCCTGCGGAAACTAAGATTATGAATAGCTCTGGCAAAAAGTTCTTTGCCTGTTCCGCTTTCACCTTCAATTAGAACCGTAGTGTTACTTTCAGCAAGATTGGGTAAGATAGCAAAGAGATTCCGCATTTTATGACTTTGGCTGATTATATCCTCACAAGAGTATCGACCTTCGATCTCTTTGCGGAGTTGTTCAACCATGCTGATATCACGAAAGGACTCGACACCGCCAATCACCTTACCACTGGTATTCTTCAATAAAGCTGTGGATATGGCAATTGCTCTCTTGTTCCCCTGAGCATCGATGATGTGTACGGCTTTGTTCATTATTGGTTCGCCGGTATCCATCGTATGCCTTAGTGTGCAGCCGGTTTCACAAACCTCTGCTCGCAAAACATCTTTGCAGTGTCGACCAATAGCTTTTTCTCGCCCGATGCCGGTTATTTCCTCCGCAGCTAGATTAAAGGAAGTGATCCTCCAGTCGAGGCCGACTGTAAACACGCCCTCTGTTATCGAGTCCAGAATTACATTTTGTTCTTTGTTTTTCATATGTTGCATCAGTATAGCACTGACAGTCGCAAAATGCAACTATTGCCGCAAATTCATTTCATTCGGCTGTTTGCAGCAAGCTGATCCTGAATTTTATCACGGACACAGTACTAGTATTGCCGTTGCCCGGATGATTGCAAGTTGCTGCCACAGCTTGACCGAAAAAACGGCCAGTCATCGCGGGTTCTCCAAATGATTTATACTCAGATTCAGATATTAAACAATGATCTGCCGTTCGCAAAAAAAGGAATGAAAGATCGAAACTACTTTTTCATAATTGGAGTAACATACAGAATAAGGAAAAAGATCAGCGCCAACGATAACGTCACAACAAATATCCAGATTAGCTTTCTTGTCGGGGAAATGGCTGCCGTTTCCAATTTATCTTTATCGACTTTGCCCCAGAGGATATTGTTCCATATCCTCTCATACAGATAGTACATAACCATGCGCGTTGAATGATGATATACAACTATTGCCGTTGCCATTATTGATGCTGTCTTAAATTTGGGCGGCATAAGAAGTAAAATAAAGTAGGCTCCTATCCAGGTCCAGACAATGCCGATTAAACGCCAGACAAGAGATTTTGTAATTGTGCGACGTTTTAATTCTAATGTTATTGGTCTATCCATTTGACATATTCCAAATTAGTCTTCCATATTCAAATCACCACAACTAGGCAATTGTGTCAGTATGTTTAATTCTACAATGCTGGCAAAGAAGAATACGCAGCAATATTGAAATATTGCAAGTAATTTTGATGCCGCCAGCTTCAAGCCGCAACAGGCAAAAAGCGAGCACGAAAAATTCAATTGCTCTAGAGCACTTGGACTTTTTATGTATCGACTTAGGCCGTTATGAGGACGAGTCTGACAAGGCGAAAAACGCAGCCAATGCTATCCATTATCGAGTATTTTCAACGTAGTCAGACGAAGCCGCAATAGGTATAAGCGATACACTAAAAATTCAATTGCTCTAAACCCATTATGCATCTCTGGTTCCCAGTAGAAACCGCCAGAATCTGCCACTTGCTATCGCCAGGGAATCCATTGACGAATACACAACAGGAATAACTATCAACGTCATAAATGTTCCGATCAATAGACCTGTAGCCGCGACAATTCCCAGCGGACTCATTCGTTCCAGACCAACAGCCATCTCGAAAATTAGCGGTGTCAGGCCAATGATAGTCGATACTGTTGTCATCAGAATGGGGCGAATGCGCAACTTGACGGAATGAACGATCGCTTCATTCTTCTCCATACCGTCCTTGCGTGCATTCAAAATAAAGTCCAGCAGCAAAATACTGTTGTTGACAATTGTTCCCCCCAATAGAATCAGCCCCATAGTCGCCGGTTTGCACATTGGCTTATCGAATAACAGCAAGCCCCACATTGCCCCGGCAATAGCCAGTGGGATTGCAGCCATAATCGTAATCGGATGCCTGAATGATTTGAACATTGCCAGCAAAAGCAAATACAGCAAAACCAGGCCAATACGCAGGGCCTTGCCCATTTCCAGTTTACCGACTTTCATATCAGCGGCTGTCCCTGATATCTGTATCGAGTATCCTTGCGGTGTCTTGATCTTTGCCAACTTCATGGACACCATTTTTGACACCTGTGCTATTGTGTAAATACGGTTTCCGCCAGTTACATCAATCGTATTGGCCAGTCGTTCACGTGTGATAAATGGTTGGTCCTTGGTTGTTTTGACCGATGCAATGGTCCTGAGGGGAACCTGCCCGAAACGGCTGAGTACATGAATATCCCCGATTTGCTGGGGCGTATTGATATCATCCTGGTCGTACTGAACCAGAATGGGGATGTCCAGTACGCCTTTGAGTCGCATTGTCGTAGCCGGGATGCCTTTAATTGCCGTTTTTAACTGTGTGGCAATCTGGGCTGGAGAAGTGTTGTACACCTGAGCCAGATACGAATCGACCGTCACATTATTCTCTGTCTTGTCAAAGTACCAACTCCGGCGGACATCGACCAAACCGGCAGTTCCTTTGATCGCTTCCATACACTGATCAGCCAACTGGCTGACCATTTGCGAATCAGGTCCGCTGATAATTATGTCCAGCGGCGCTTTTGTCGTGGAAACCGGCGTTGCTCCATATTCACTGACACGAAATGTCCGTACGCCGGGAATCTTGCGAATCTCATCCCGCCACTTATCCTCAATCTGCCAGATGGTTTCATCCCGACCGGTGCGATCAACCAGATGAATCGTCATTTTAACTGATTGGGCCGTAGCCCCGCCTCCACCGAAACTGATCTGCCCCGGTTCGGACCCGACAACTGACGAAATCATCTTAACGCCAGGTTGCCGCTGAACCATATCCTCCACTTGGTCCAGGACCTTGCCCACCTCAGAGATTTTATAATCGGTCTGCGTATCGAATTCTATCAGCGCAATTCCGGTATCCATAAGCGGCATCAGTTCACCCCCGATCAGGGGGGGAATCGTTTTCATTGAAAGAACAAAAAAAGCTCCGGCAATCAGCAAAGTAACGATACGCCAGCCCAAGGCCTTGCGAAGAATGGCGGTATAAAAGCGGGTTAGTAAATTGACGCCTTTGTCAGTTTGACCGAAAAGTCTTTCGATAATATTACGGTGTTCGTGAGGGCGAGCAAGCAGGCGCGAAGCCATCAAAGGAATAACCGTCAAAGCGATCAGCAGAGAAGCTATCAGTGTTGAAGAGATCATTATATTAAGTGGCCTCATCGTCTGTTGGGTATATCCGCCGGTAAACATTACCGGTACCAATACGATCACTGTCGTAAACATCCCGGCAGAAATAGCCAAAGCCACTTCCGAAGTACCTTCACGGGCGGCAATCATCGCGTCGGGATTCTTCATTGCCTTATAATGACGATAGATGTTTTCAAGCACCACGATCGAGGCGTCAACCACCATACCAACTGCAATGATCAGGCCTGACAGCGTAACCATATTCAGTGTGTAAGGACTGAACCACAAAACCGCAAGACTGGTTAAAAATGCCAGTGGAATACTGACCGAAACAACAATGGCCGCGCGTGAATCGGCCAGAAAGACAAAAACAACGAGAATCGTCAGGATAACCGCCTGAATCAGACTTGAACGCATACCCTGCACATTGACATCTATTAAGGGCTGTTGGTCATCGGAAATTTCGAAGTTTATGTCGGGGTATTGTGCCTTAAGCTTTCCAAGAAAGTTCTTGAATGTTTTGATTGCTGCGACAGTTGGTCCGCGGTCAGGACGCATAACATTAATGGCAATAGCCTCCTTGCCGTTACCATGATATAAACTTCTCTGTTCATGTTCTCCCAGGACAACTTCTGCGACATCACTGACGCGGACATATCCATTCTGATTCTGTCTGATCGGTAGATCGCGAATGTTCTGAAGATTGTCAAATTCACCAGTGACTTTGACTAGGTATTCTTTTTGGCTCGAATAGATCGTGCCTGCCGGCGCTGAAACGTTTTGTCTGGCTAGTACGCCCATTATATCATCAAGCGAAATATTGTTGGCAACCATACTGTCGCGGTTTAAGCGTACTTTTACTTCGTACTTGTGTCCACCGAACACATCCGCATCGGAGATTCCAGGCAATGTCAGAATCTCATCCATAATCTGATTTTCCGCCAGCAGACGAATGTCGGATAGCGTCTTTATACTGCCTTGCTTTGGCGACAGTGACACGGTTGTTAAAGGTCGTGTAGCATCTGAGATTCGATAGATCCGAGGTTCCAGAATATCCTTCGGTAATTCCGGACGAATCCTGCTCAGAGCATTTTGAACATCCTGAACCGCCTCTCCGATCGGTTTGGAGTAATTAAACTCAGCATTAATAGAGGAAACCTCATCACGCGAAGTGCTGTAAACGCGTTTCAGATCGCTGATGGTATTCAACTCCTTTTCGATAACCTGTGTAACTTTGTCGGCCAGGTCGCGACCAGCCGCACCGGGCTGGACCGTGATTACGACGACCTGAGGCGCTACCGTATTGGGGAACAGATCCGTTGGCGTGTTGAAAAAAGCAAACGTTCCCAACGCAACTGACACCAGTATCAGGGCAACGATTGTGTAAGGGTTTTTTAGCGAAAAATGTGTCAGATTCATTGCAGCACCTCCACTTTTTTACCCGAGGAAAGTGTGGTCCAGCCCAAAAAGCTATTAGTTACCACCTGCTGGTTCGGCTCAATACCTTCAACTGCGACAATATCTCCTGAAGAACCCAGTATCTCGACTCTATGATGAGTCAGGCTGCCATCTTTGACCACAAAGACATGCTGAAAATGTTCAGGACATTCGACTAAGCATGACGCTGGCACCAGCACTTTATCTTTAATTTCATCGACCAATACCAGAACTCGCAAATACTGCCCACAGTCCAGGTTGTTCGTTGCCAAACCGGACAGTAATACTTCTGCCTGTAACATTCTGGCAGTATTCAAAGAAGGATACAGATGAGTTAACTCTGCACTAAACTTTTTACCATCGGCGTTGAACCGAACCGGCAAACCTTCCTGAACCTCTTGTAAGTCAGTCTGGGGTACATTAAAGGTAAGTTTGAACTGGCTGCGGTCCTCAATTACCATCAGGATCTTTCCCGGTGCAGCCAAATCTCCAGGATCAACCAGCCTTTGCCTGACCACCCCATCGTATGGACTGGTAATCGTACAATAGCTCAATCGGGTCTCCAGTTGCGATTTCTGGCTTTGCAGAGATTGAATCTGATGCTTCAATGCTTCCTGCTGATGTTTTGTTGTTTCCAGATTGCCCTTCAACTGATTGGCTTTATCGGCAGTCGCTTCTGCCTGTGAAGCCGGAATATTTCCTTTATCTGCCAGTGTTTTATCCCGCTGAGCCTCACGCTGCCAGTAGCTGACGGTGTTTATCAAAGACTGGATTGCTGACTGGTTCGCAGCTATCTCAGCTTGTGTTTTGGCGATAGTCGCTTCTATTGCCTCGATACTTTGCTTTAACTCCCGGCTATCCAGTTGAATCAAAACATCGCCTGCCTTAACCAGGTCGCCCTCATCGCATAGCAGTTTGTCAACATTCGATGTCAATCTCGCAGAAACATTGGCTATTTGAAATGAATCCACGACCGCCAGGTAATCGATAGTTTGTGCCAGGTCACCCTTTTTTACGGTAACTGCATGTACCCCAATGGGACGGATCCCGTATTTCGGAGCCTGTTTCAGGGCTTGTTTTTTGTGTTTTATCAGAGAAATTCCCAGAAATACAATACCTGCGACTATAACCAGAATCAGGAAAAGACGGAACAGTTTCATTAAAAGTTTCATTTTTGTTCTCCAATTGCAAGTTCCCATTGGGCAATCGCACTATTGTAATCGCTCAATGCGTAGTAATAAGTTGTCTGGACATTCAGTAAAGCCGATTGAGCATCCAGGACATTAGTGATTGAACCTTTATCCTGTTGGTATTTTTCCCGTTCGATCCGCAGGCTTTCACGGGCTTGTTCAATAGATTTTTGTGTCGCCTGCACCCTCTTGGAACTCGACTGTATATTCAACACCGCAGTTTCAACATCCAGTTGAATTTGAAGTTTCAGTTTCCGAAATTGCTGACGGATAATGCCAAGCAAGGCACGCTGCTGACGTACTCTGGCATTGATACTGCCGCCCGTAAAAATTGGAATTTCTACACGTAATCCCACAAAACCGGTATCTTCGGTGCTGTGTGTACCTGATGGATGGATTGTAGGATTAATTGAATTGCGCAAACCATACGAAGCATCCAATGACACAATTGGACTATGACCTGCCAGTGCAATATCCAGACGTTTCTGCTGTGCTTGAACCTGTTTTTTCATCGCCAGGTAGTCTGATCGTTGCTTTATTGCCAGGACCAGACTATCGGGTATGCCAGCGTCAATCGTCGTTATCTGTAGCTCACCATGAATTTCAATTTCCGCTGGGTTTTCACTCAATCCAATAAAATTGATCAGCATACGGTGCAAAATAGCCATTACATTTTTCTCTGCAACCACTCGCTGTTCAATATCTGCCAGACGGACTTCTGTTCGTAACAAATCCACCTTGGCTGATTTCTGAACGGCAATCATATCATTGACTCTTCGTTTATGTTCATTCAACGTCTTCTTGGAAAATACTAGCGACTCGATGATATGATGTTGTGCTAAAATACGGTAATAGACCTGTGATACATTAAAAACCAATTGCTGTCGAGTCCTCGCTGATTGATGAAGAGAAGACTGACGCAATAGTTCAGATGCTTTTACTTCATTTCCAATGCGACCTGCCGTATAAAGCGGCATACGCAGGAATATATCTCCGGATAATACATCATCACCGAAAACTCCCAAATCATTGCCATATCGTGGTTGCACTAGACGCTGATCATCTAGGGCATGCATATAACCGCCGCCCAATCCAATCGTTGGCCACTGTTGGCCTGCAGCGATTTCTTTTCCCGCTTGGGCTGCAGAAACTGCGTAATCGGCTCCGGCAATATCAGGATTGTTTTTCAATGCCAGATTGATGCACCATTGAAGCGTAAATTTGTCGGGCAAAGCTTCCTCTTCAGGCACTGCAAACTGGTCGACTTTTTTATTATAACCATCAAACTTCTCGCTTTGGTCATCTGATTTAGCGTACTTTGCACTTTGGCAAACATCCGAAGACCTGACATCTTTTTTTTCTTTCAAGCTGACAGCCTGCCCCGTCCCGCATCCAGCCATCTGCAAAAGAGTCACAGCTGCAATTAACAAAAAACTTTTTCGTTTCATATCAAAACTCCGCTTAATTAAAAATAGGCATATAAATATTTCTGCAAAATCCGCCATACCTATTGCAGCTTTATGGCCAATTACATATCTTTACTCAACATATTTTCGGGCAGCAAATCGAGTTGATCTTCCAACTTCTTCTTCAGAATTTTTCCCCCGCACTTGATAAACTGCAAAACACAGGGAGATTTCAGGGAATACATTGTTTTCAGTCCGTCTTTATGCATGTTTAAAATGCCGGATCTCAGCATGAGCGACAAATGCTTAGAGATATTGGGACGATTCGCATCCACCAGTTCTGTTATCTCGCACACACACCGCTCTCCGTTAGCCAAAATCTCAATAATTGCCAGCCGAACAGGATGCGAAGTAGCCCGTATAATCTCAGCAACTGACTCTAAGTATTTTCGTCTTTGCTTGTTAACCATTTTATACCAATTCCTGAATAATCTATGTAACCATGTACGCACCTAGTTACATAGGTGTTCGTAGTTCCACAAGTTTTTTTAAAAAAGTCTATGAAATATGAAGAATGACGGGCATGGATGCTCTAGCCCGGGCAAAGAAGGCCGAGGATATGGGGGCAGGCGATCGTGGTCAACAGTGTCGATGCAGACGGAACCAGAGAAGGCCTCAGGCCTAACCTTACGGAAATGATCGCAGCGGGGATATGCATCCGCTAAAAGTGGTAGGGGCCGTCCCTGCCAAAATTCGGGGAAATTTCAAGTTCAACTTTACAAATGCGCATAAGAAAGGCCCATCGATATTGATAGGCCTCTCTTTTAAACGGAAAGGGCGGGATTCGAACCCGCGGTACTCCTTAG
>DAOWHR010000413.1 GCA_030641315.1 Anaerohalosphaeraceae bacterium
TAGATTCAGATGGACACCCAGTATCAAATGCAAAGGTCGTCCTTTACCACGATACTCGCAAATGGGGACTTGGAAACCGGATAGTCGAACAAAAAATATCGGATGCCGATGGCAAATTTTCATTCGACGCTCCAGTTAAATTCAATAAAAAAGCAACGACTGACCAGTCGCGGGATTATTATATTATATTAGCCATACACCCAGATTATGCTTTTGCGTGGCAAAACGTCAAGATGGGGCAAAAGCTCGAAAATCAGACACTCACATTAACTCTCCCCATTTCGCACACCATCGTCGTAACCGACCATGATGACAATCCGCTTGAGGGAGTTAGTGTCTGGGCTGGCGGTGTTGGTGACATGAAAAGCAGTAATCCGCTGTTCCGTGATTACCTTGATTTAAAAACCGATATCGGTTTATTAACAAGTACAACCAACAATGAAGGGAAGGCAACTTTTAAAAACTTACCGCAAACTCAATGCAGCTTTAAAGCGACACTCAAAGGATACGCAAGCGGCTTGGCTTTTTCTGGTGGAAAACGGATTCGCCTCAGTCCGGGAGTTAATCTCACAGGACAGGTGCTTGCAGAAAATGAAAAACCGGTCGAAAATGCAATTGTAAGATTTCATACAGATTGGATGTGGGACTTCTTTTTGGCAGAAACCGATAAACAGGGACGTTTCTCTTTACTGGACCTGCCTGCACAAGGATGGGACATGAGTCCGTGGGGAGAAGAGGAAAATGCTAGTGGTCTTTATAAAATTTTTGTAAAACACAGCAGCTACAGCGTCCCGGAGTATGAAATTCAGCTTCTTCCAGGAGTCGAAGTAACCGATTTAATTCTTGAAGCTTTCAGTGATGGAACACTAGTCAAATGCAAAGTTATCGATTCTGAAACAAATCTGCCAATCGCAGGCGCCCGTATCCAGGGAACAAATGCAATCGGAAGAATAGATGGTCATTCTGACGCAAAGGGTATTTTTACTTTCAAAGCTGAGCCAGGATCAACAACACTTTCCTTTACGTCACCACCTGATAGCGTATATGTACTGGATGGGCAAAATTATCAGGAACTGAGATTTGAAGCAACTGGCAAAAAAATGGAAGTTGTTCTGAAAACTCAAACCATTGCTGGCCGTTTAATTAATGTACCGGGAATTGTATTAAACAGCGATGGAATCGGGCAACCCAACGCGGTTCTTTATGTTCAGGCTGACAAGGGCTTTCACACATCGACGGCGGGAAGCTACATCAGAGCTACAGCGACAGATTCCGATGGAGAATTCCAACTCAAGGAAGTTCCCGCAGGTCTTAACCTTCTAACCTATGTTGAAACTAAGGACCGTTCCTCAGCAGGAACAGGCATATTCGATATCCATGCTGACCCGAATGAATCTGTTGCAATTGAAATAACATTACAACCAACAGAGAGTTGTGACATCGTCATAACAGATAAAAATGGCGATCCGGTCTGTGACACTTCTCTGCACATAAGACCCGTTGTGGGAGATCAAAGCGTATGGGGAGGTTACAGCAGAACTGTTCGAACTGACAGCGAAGGTAACCTGAGGAAGAATGGGATTATCCCCGGGTTAGAATATTACTTCCGGGACGTAAAATTCCAGAAAAGCAATATATCGCATGAGGAACGAGAAAAATTGTTCAAGGGAAGATTCATATTAATCCCACTTTAGAAAGACCATCTGACGGAATCCACACGAACCAGCAAGGATACAAAGACACCAGCAAACCCCTACTTCTTGAGGCGATGGATACTAAAGCAGGAACTATTCCAAAGCCCCAAAAACTCCTAATGCGATTAGTACCCGTAATACAATACTAATAGCAGTTCTTTACTCAGCTGGCAAAGTTATCACAAGACTCATCCCCCGGCAGGATTTAACAGGCGGGATTTAAAAAGATAGAACAATATCTTAAAAAACATGTTGAAATTGGAATCGTTTGCTGGGATGTTGGCTTGCTTCTGGAATCACAAAAATATCAGTGCCGCCAGTATCTTAACATCGGCGGCACTGACATTATATCATCGACCTAATTTGAAATAGTACCCTCCAGCTCAGCCAGTCTATCCACACTGACCACCTCTTCACGCAGATCACCGTAGATGACCGTATAATCACCATCGTCAAGTCGCCATCTCAGCAGTACCGAATCTCCATCGCCCGGCATAACAGTCTCGCCATAGTACACCGGGTCGCGTTCTTCCTGCACAAGCCTCATATGGAAACCACCTGCCGACATCATTGGCATCATCTCCTGCGCCATACCCTGAGCTTTCTCTTCCATATATTGTTCCATTTGCTCTTTAGCTTCTTCCTCTGTCATACCCTCACGGGCAGCCTTAAGAGCCTGACCGTCCTCTATGCCTTGGTCCTTCTTAACCTCCATCATCTCACCCATAATGCCCATCACGTTGAGTTTCTTTGGGTATCGTCCTGCCATGTCCGCAAACATCTTAAGCCCTTCGATTGCAGAGTTGACATCCATCTTCGGCATCTGCATGTTAGCCAGTTCCGAATAGTCATCGCCAATTACAGGCACAAACTCTTCCGGATCGACCTCAACATCCCACTCGAAATCATGCATAACCATAACCATATGCATCGATTTTTCACCCATCGCCATCGTAACATCCATCTCAATTTCTACAGGCCATCCGCTTACAACATCAAACCACAGTTTGACGTTAAGTGTCTCAAACATCCCGCCCATCGCGGCAGGGTCTGTAACCTCAAAACCTTCGACTTCGACACCATCAATATCTTTTATCCCAAGCTCGACATATTCAGAATTCATAAACTCTGACGCCATATACCGCGGATCATTCGATTCCTGCCTCATCTTGGCAAGCATCTGCTCATCATTCAGTTCCATCCGAATATACTTCTTAGACTCAGGAACAAGAGAAACCACCAAACCCTCTGCAGGCAGCATATACATCACCTGAGAAATCTTGCCCTCCATAAACATTTCCATCTTCATACCGTATTCATCGCTCACCAAAAAAAAACATTTCCATCTCAGTGCTTCGGCTCTCCTCAGGCATATCCTCAAAAAACTCGCCGTCTACCGTAGAGTCTACTTTGTATGCCACATTTTGCACCTGCTTGACCTGATCCAGAACTTTTGCAAATACCACGCCACTGCCATCGATCGAACCGCCAAAATAATTTACACCAAAAAGAAAGCCAATAACCAATACCGCTGCAATCGAAAATTTCGTATAACTCTTCATAAGTTTTATCCTTTCCAATACGCTTATGCTGTCGGTGCGTCTCTCCCCTGCTCCAGCCTCAGCCAGCCTTGCCATAGTCGCCTTCACAACTACCTCAGGAACTTCTCTTGAAACTTTCTCAGAAGCAATCGCTTCAGTCGCCTGCGACAAGATGTCTTTTTTATCATTCATGAGTACACCTCACTTCTGCTATAGCTGTTTCAGGCTCAAGTAAAACACGAAGCTTTTCCTTGGCCCGATGAAGTATCACACCAACATTATTTGTTTTAATTCCTATCTGTTTGCCGATCTGACGATAACTCAGACCGCTCAAACAGTTTAAACAGAAAATCTCTGCTTCCCGTTCGTCTAATCTACCCAAGGCGCAACGCAACCGCTCTGATAATTCTTGAAATTGAAGATGTTCAGCCGGCGCCGGCCCCTCACTGCAAAGATCGTTAAGATCATGTACTCTGGTAATCAAACCGGACATCTTCTTCCGGTGACGCAACTTATCTATCGCCCGAAGCGTTACCAAACGCCCAAGCAAAGCTTTTACATTTTTGATCCGCTCACAACGCGACATCTCAAAAGCGGTCACAAATGCTTCCTGAAAACAATCCGCAGCATCAGCGTCATTACCAACGATCCTGTATGCGATCTGCCACACAAGCCCGCCATGCTCATCAACAATAGATTGCCAGTCAGCCAAAATGCACCTGTACAAAAATCAATTTGATCTGAAACTTTAACTAATGCTTAACTTTTTAAGACTCCAAAAAACATTCAAAACTGTCGCGTCACTATACTAGTCGAAAAAGTATTTCTTTTATTACACAAAAAAAAGAAAAAAATGAAATGCTGGATCATATCTGCTGGAAACGAAGGTAAATAAGCAAACCCGTTGTGATGGAAATTGTTGATTTAAGCAGCGCAGACTTACTCAGCCGGCAAAGTTATCACAAGATTCATCCCCTCCGGATAGTTATTCTCGGTCCGTATCTGACCCCCGTGGGCATCGACAAGCTTACCCAGCACAGCAAGCCCAAAACCGCCTGCCCCATTGCCGTTGCCGATCTCACCCGTACCGATATTCATCATCCCCGCCATCTTGGCAGGATCCACTCCCCCGCAGGTATCTGCAAACTTAAGAACCAACATGCCCTCTTCCATCCCGCAATCAATACTAAGCTGCCGAGCCGACTTACCGTCAGCAGACTGAACAGCATTTTGTATCGGAATAAAAAGCATCTGCTCAAGCTCCCTGTCCGTCATATACAAACACGGCACAACATCGATACCCCGCGTGCTAAACCGAAGTAGCCGTTGCCTCGCGACATCCTCAAAAACCGCCAGAATACGTTCGACCATCTCACGCAGATAAACCGGCTCTGCCTTGGGACGCTTTTGAATATTAGCTTTCGTATAAAATCGATTGATCGACAAAAATGCCTTGGAAATCTCCACAAGCCCGTCCTTGATCCCGCGCTTCACATCCTCGGCCCCGATTGTTTTATCAAGCCTGCTTAATGATTTGAACAGAAGTTTCCTCGCCTCATCGAGCGGCCCTTCGACCTGTTCCGCCATCGCCATACTTACAGTGCCAAGCAGAACCATATCCTTGCTCCGCGTCATCTCGTCCTTGTACTTATCAAGTTCTGCCTGTGCCCGCACAAGTTCGGTCACATCCGCCGCCACTCCGACAACGCCCTCGACTCCACCCCGCTCATTCCTCAACGGCCCCAGCGACACATTAAACGACACCCCGTCCACAGACGCATTCAACGCGCAAACCTCACCGCCCATCGCTCTGTCCCGGCAGTCACTCATCTTGGCCGACTCACCAAAAACATCACCGACACCCTTACCGACAACATCACCCTCAACTTTGCCAAGGCTCTCCAAACCCTTACCCTGAACAAAAATGATCTTATGATCGGCATCTGTAATAAACACGAACACCGGCGAATTGTCGATCACTGCGTTAAACCTGATCTGACTCCTCCGAAGCGCCTCGGTCGACTCCCAACTGAAAACACGCAATAGACCGACTATACCAAACGCCATAACCGCCGCCGAGACCGCACGCAGTATCTGCACACGAAAACCGAAAACCGACTGAAATCCGTCATAATTAAAAACCGAAGCAGGCCAAAAATCTCCCGCGGGAACGATCAAACCCGATATCACAGAATACGCGATTAGTGCACCACCAGCGACTCTCAGGTCGACAACAACCTTAGGCAATCCCTTCGCCTTAAAATCAGCACAGCAAAGAAGCAACCCAAAGCCAGCCAGAAACGCCCCGGGAAAACATATCAAATATCGTGACCAGATATCAAGCCGCACACCGCTCCGCTGACCGGCAAGCATTACCACAAGCCACAAACCGACAATTATCGGAGTCAGATACCCCAGAAACCTGCGGTTCCCGAAACGGTCCGGCAAAACACGTGACGCAAAATGAACCAGGAACAAAAAAGAAACGGGCAACACAACAAGACGGACTAATTCGAGAGAGCTAACGACAAGAGTTGACTCGTTAACAGCAGCAGCATCATGGGTCAGGATGATAATGAACATATCGATCCACTCATTGATACCGTGCAGAACGCCAAAACAAGCGATCAGATTGATATATCGGGCAAGACCAAAATCACTGTGCTTCTTTGGATAAAGAAATATTGCAAATCCAAGTATAAAAAAGGCAAGCCCGTATACAAAGAAGATAAATTCTGTAATCATATTACTACCGCAAGCCAAAACGTGAAGAAAACTAAGTACCTACTATAAATACACCTACATTCTACACACGTTCAGACAAAACGCAAGCAACACTTCAAAACAAATCTAAGTTACTAAGACCAGCCAGCGATTGCTACCTCGGCAGATCAACCGCATAACCCTCAACCATCATCTCAAGATCAGGATTGTCAGGCTGATGATACGGTGCCAGCTTACGATCCGTCGCGAAAAGAACGGTACGCTTGTCCAGCCATTTGAACTTTTCGGAATGACCGTCAGTAAACGACAGTGTACTCCCCTTGTTATGCCACGCAGCAACCGCGTTCCACCAGCACTCATCCTGAGGACCGGAAGTACTCCCAAGCTGCCATGAACCCCCATTGTAATTGGCCCAGCTGCCGTCATAGTTCTCTTCGACGAAAACGTATGTCGTAGCCTGCCGTTTTATCTGGGTCAGTTTCTTAACCGCCTTTCCCTCTTCTCCGTTTAGCCCACCCTGTATGCCGTACGAACGGTAGATCTTGTAAGCCGCCGAACTGCCGTTCTGTGTGCCGCGTTTCATACGCCTGTCACCAGGGCACCGATACAGCTTAACATCCTCATCATAAGGATACATCGCACCGTTGCGAATACCCCGAAGCCGATCCTCAAGCTCAACATCCTGACCGGCGGCGCCCCTCTTCGTACCGTTAGCAAGTGTAGGAGGATCGACCCACGAATAATCCGTCCAGCCAACTGCTGCATACGCAAGTGCCATGTGGTCTTGCTCGTAAAGCAAATAACCAAGCAGCAACCCCTTCTGATGAGAAAGACAAACCGCACCTGCCGCCTGCTCCTTAACAACACCAAGCGCTGGCATCAAAATAGCAAGCAGCATAGCGATAATCGAAATTACTACCAATAATTCAATAAGCGTAAAACCCTTTTTCATTGTATTACCCCAAAATAATAACAACCAACACACATTCACTCTATATTACTATTCTAACACAACGGAAAAGCCCTTCAACCCCAATTCGTGCAAATCTTTCCTCAATTCGTGCAAATCCCCCGCAAAAAACCAGCATTTCAGCATCATTCCGGATTAAAAATGCAAATTAAGCAAAATGTCTCATTTTTCTTGTAACAAAACACAAATACATGCGTCTAATAGTAGGAAAAGCACGAACAAACAAGCTGCTTTAACAGTAGCCTTATATAAGATGTTCACACTCCTCCTGAGCCGGACCCTAATTCCTTACCTGGGTCTGGCTCAACCTTTACCCGCCCTGCCACATCCGCCATATCGATCTTCCAGATACTTCGCTGCGTCCGATAAACCACAACCACCACACCAAACCAGTACGCTCCGAATATCCACGGCAGATACGCATCGATCAGCGACACCCCCAAAAACGCGATTAGCGTATTGACAATAATGAAACCAAGCCGCAATTCAGTAGGCCCGGTACGCA
>DAOWHR010000469.1 GCA_030641315.1 Anaerohalosphaeraceae bacterium
CACCTCGGTAACAGGAATCTGGCAGACAGTATGGATCGAGTCCGTACCAAAAACATATATTAAATCAATCAAGATTCTCCCTGACATCGACGATGAATCTGTCTACGTTACCGTCGGCATCGCAGGCGGTAAAAAAGCCGCTATTTATGCCGAAACTGCCCTGCCCAGTTGTTGTGCTGACAGCAAGCAGAAGATATCTGGCATGTGGGGTAAGCCGGGAGAACCTCTTAGAATTTCGATCCCTAAACCAAAGCTGTGGTCACCGGACTCGCCGTATTTGTACGATCTTAAAATTACCCTTTACACTTCAAAACCAAAACTGCTGTTTGGCGGTAAAAGAATAGATTCGGTAACAAGCTATTTCGGAATGCGTAAAATCGAACTGGCCAAAGACGAGCAGAATATCAACCGCCTGTTCCTTAACAACAAGCCTCTGTTCCAGTACGGCCCGCTCGATCAGGGTTGGTGGCCCGACGGTCTGTATACCGCCCCGACGGATGAAGCTCTCAAATACGATATCGAAGTCACAAAACAGCTGGGCTTCAACATGCTGCGAAAGCACGTCAAGATAGAGCCTGCACGATTCTACTACTGGTGTGACAAACTGGGTGTGCTTGTCTGGCAGGACATGCCTTCGGGTGACAAATACATCGGCGGCAACGACCCCGACCTCAAACGCACAAAGGAATCTGCCAATCAGTTCCAAACAGAGCTTAAGGCCCTGATAGACACATTCTACAGCCATCCGTCAATCGTAATGTGGGTACCGTTCAACGAAGGCTGGGGACAGTTCGATACGGAGCGTATCACAAAATGGATCAAGGACTATGACCCGTCAAGGCTCGTAAACAACACCAGCGGCTGGGCGGATAGAAAGGTCGGCGATGTTTACGACATACACGCCTACCCGGGACCTGCGGCACCGGCCAACGAAGAAAAAAGAGCGGTGGTACTTGGCGAGTTCGGCGGACTCGGACTGCCCGAAGCAGAACATACCTGGCAGGAAAAAGGTAACTGGGGATATAGAAGCTACAAAGATTCCGACGAACTTACAAACGCATACAACAACCTTATCCAGAACCTCAGACCTCTTATCTATGACGGTCTGTCAGCTGCGGTCTACACACAAACAACCGACGTTGAGATAGAGATAAACGGTTTGATGACTTATGACCGTGACGTAATAAAGATGAACGCCGCCAAGGTCAAGGCGATCAACAACAAACTTTACATGCCGCCGCCTATTGTAAAAACTGTTGTCGCCTGCGCCAAAACGAAAAAAATGCCATGGCGATACACTTTCGATAAGCCGGTTGACAGCTGGCAGAAGCCGGGCTTTGACGATTCTGCGTGGAAACAGGGAACAGCGGGATTCGGGACCGAAACCACTCCGGGGGCAATTGTCGGGACAAAATGGGATAGTTCTGATATTTGGTTGCGAAGAACATTTACTTTAGATACAATTCAACCAAACGATCTGCAACTGACAGTACACCATGACGAAGATGCTGTAGTGTATATTAACGGTGTCGAGGCAGCGGAGATGGGCAGCTTTACCGGCAGCTATGTCATGCAGCCAATATCCGACGCGGCAAAGAAAACGCTTAAAACAGGTATCAACACAATCGCGATACACTGCCGCCAGACCAACGGCGGTCAATACATAGATGCCGGTATCGTAAGCGTTACCGAACAGAAATAATGGAATGCAATCATAATACTTTTACTCAAACTCAGGAGAAAAACCATGAAGTACGCAAAGTTAATCTTAGCGATGCTGACAATAACTGTTATTGCCGGCTGTTCAACATCACCGAATACCTTCGGCGACGATGTCAATTTCCTTAAAAAGCACACAGATGTAATCGTGCTGTCCGACAGATCGGGCCAGTCACAGATCGCCGTGGTCCCCCAATACCAGGGACGCGTAATGACAAGCACCGCTGCTGGCCCGGACGGCGACAGCTACGGATTCCTCAAATACGACCTGATCAAGTCAAAAACCACCGAAGAACACATCAACTCTTACGGCGGCGAGGACAGGTTCTGGATCGGGCCCGAAGGCGGACAGTTCTCAATTTTCTTCGCTAAGGACAAATCCTTCGACATCGAAAACTGGTACACTCCCGCGGTCATCGACACCGAAGCGTATCGCCTAACATCACAGTCACCAAGCAAACTTTCGTTTACCAAAAACACAAAGCTGACAAACTACTCCGGCACCCAGTTCGATCTGCGGATCAACCGTACCGTTCAGATGATCAGCCGTGATTTTGCGGCGATCAATCTTGGAGCAAGGATCCCCGCGACAGTCAACGTTGTCGGCTACCAGACAGTCAATAAGATAACCAACATCGGAACCGAAGCGTGGAAGAAAGATACCGGCCTGCTTTCGATATGGATACTGGGCATGTTCAAGCACTCCCCGGACACAACCGTTGTCATTCCTTTCGTACCTGGCACGGAATCCAGACTTGGCCCGATCGTAAACGACGAATACTTCGGCAAGGTTCCTGCTGAAAGGCTCATCGTTAAAGATAAGGCGTTGTTCTTCAAAGCGGACGGCGAGTACCGCTCGAAGATCGGGCTGGCGCCGTCAAGGGCAAGACCGGTCGCAGGCAGCTATGATGCGGGCAGCGGACAACTCACGATCGTCATGTACACTAAACCGGCTGGCGCAAAGGACTATGTCAATTCCATGTGGGAATTGCAGGAAAAACCGTACGGCGGCGATGTCGTAAACTCATACAACGACGGCCCCAACGACCTCGGCGAAGACGCATTCGGCCCGTTCTACGAACTGGAAACATCTTCACCGGCAGCAGCGTTGAAACCAAATGAGTCACTGACGCACACACACAAGACGATCCACCTGCAGGGACCTGAAAAGGACCTGGACAACATCGCAAAAATAGTACTGGGAGTTTCAATAGAAGATATCAAAACAGCGATTCAATAAGCTATTGACCAGCATTATGACAAACTTCACAGGGTGGATATTTATATCCACCCTTTTTTGTGCGCAATACTATAGTCTTGCAATCTGTGAACATCTTTGTATACTGCGTTGCGTAAATATCAAATTTTAACGGAGCAAATAATGGACCATTTTAATTACAGAAACGGCAAACTTTTCGCAGAAGACGTCGAAGTAAGCGATATCGCCAAAGCAGTCGGGACACCGGCTTACATATACAGCAAGGCAACATTTCTCGACCATCTGGCAAAAATGAAAGCAGCATATTCAGAGTTGGACACGACGATCTGTTTCTCGATCAAAGCATGCTGCAACATCAACATCCTTAAGTTCATGTTCGAAGCGGGAAGCGGTTTCGATATCGTCAGCGGCGGCGAACTGTTCCGCGCACAGCAGGCAGGTGCTGACACAACAAAGATCGTCTACGCAGGCGTTGGCAAAACCGACAAAGAGATCGTCGAAGCTATGAACGCACCGATAGGATACTTCAACATCGAATCGGAAGCGGAACTGGAAAACCTGATCGACCTGGCTGCTAAGCACGGCAAAACCCCAAAAGCGGCCCTTCGAGTCAATCCTGACGTGGACCCAAAGACACATACATATACAACCACCGGCAAGAAGGAATCAAAGTTTGGCGTTGACATCAAACG
>DAOWHR010000419.1 GCA_030641315.1 Anaerohalosphaeraceae bacterium
GAGGTTCTGCCAGCCGAAGTCATAGGGTCGTTCCATATCTCGATATAGACTTTGGGACGTTTGTCGGGTTCGATATTGCTGTAACGTGATTGAATGGATTTCAGTTGGGCCTGCATGTCTTCGATAAGTGTTTCGGCACGATCCTGCGCACCTGCCGCTTTTGCGATGAGTAAAAGTTTGTCGAACATCTGCTGAACATTGTTGATCTCGACATCGATGAATTTTATGCCGGACTTTTCGAGCAGATTGTAGGTTTGTTTGTCGGGCAGTCCCTCGGCGATAATTATATCAGGTGCCAGAGCGAGCACCTTTTCAATACTGGCAGGACCGAAGCCGCCAATGCATTCGATATCCTTTGCCTGGGGCGGGTAGTCGCAGCCGTTAGTTACAGCGACAAGACAATCCTGTTTGTCCAGCGCGAAGATCATCTCTGTCGCGTTCGGGGCAAGCGAGATTATGCGAAGGCTGTTATCATCAGTTGTTTTATGCGGAGGTGCTTTTGTGAAGTTCAGCAACACAACGACCAGAGCAACAGCCGCAAAGGCGATGCCCAACCCGACAGGGCCGATCAAAATATTGTTATGTTTTTCTTTCTTGATTTTCATTTAATTTCGCATTGGACGGTCAACAGATAGGCTAGAATTCGACGCCTTTCTGAGCTTTGAAGCCTGATTCGTAGCCGTGTTTTATCGGAATGATTTCGCTTACAGTGTCAGCAATTTCCATAATGGCCGGAGTTGCGTTGCGGCCGGTAAGGACGAGTATGGTGTCAGGGGATGCTTTTGATATTGTTTCTATGACTTCATTGTCAGTGATAAGTTCTGAGTCCGTCGCGGTGCAGATCTCGTCGGCAATGATAAGGTCGTATTCTTTGGAGTCGATGGCATCGGCGAGAAGGGCGAGACCGTGGTGGGCGGAGTTTTTGTGGTCGGCAAATTTTCGGCTGGACGGTTTCGGTATGAAGCCCAGCCCCGTCTGGATGATTGTGACGTTATCGAATTTTTCAAATGCAGTGATCTCGCCGGTCGGTGAATTCTTAACGAACTGGATTATCATCACGCGCATGTTATGGCCTGACGCACGAAGTGACATACCCATAGCAGCGGTCGTCTTGCCTTTGCCGGGGCCTGTGAAGATCAGGATTCTTGGTTTATCTTTCATTGCATGCCCCTCCGGTAAAGCCAGTCAAATTGCCCGTAGTAGTAGATCCATCCTGCGGGAAGGCGTATGGCCGGTTGGAACAGGTGGCAGCCCGGTCATGGAAACTGGTATAGATTTCGTTGAATGAAATGCCTTCCCGCAAGGATCGATCTATTTTGCCGTAATCGGCAGGTAAACGCGGAGTTATGGTTTTTTGACTGGTGAACGGACTGGTGTTGTCGATTGCCGAACAGCAGGGATCGATATCGCTGTGTTCGTTTCGATTTTGTTTAATAAGATACATTTTTTTCATTTCTCTCGGCGCCTGAATTTGTGCTAATTACTTAGCTTTCCATAAAAAAAACCAGGTCTCCGTTCGAAGGCCCGGTTTTCTTTTCAGACTACCAGATGACCTTCCCGCGAAGGCGCGTCACATGACGCACTTAGGTATCCTGACTTCCGGATCATCCTACTTGCCGCAGCCTTCCCGGCGATGAAGCCAGTGGCTATTGATGCGGTTTTCGTACCCGGTTACAGTGGCGGGGCCGTGCTGGAATCTCACCAGCTTCCCTGTTCCGCATTTGGAACAATTGCAGATTATCCATCTTGGCTTGCAGTGTCAAGAGTTTTGATTGAACTTGTCAAAAAAAACTCAAGTGAACGATTTTAGTAGGTATAACAGCAGGAAAGTGCAAAAGATCGGGAAATACTTATAGCAATTGATGCATAAATGTAGACAATGAACCTGTTCTGATAACATATATTAAAGGAAGAAGTTGTAATGGCAGCAAAAATTATCGATGGCAAACAGGTGGCCGCGGATATGCGGGCAGAATTGAAACAAAAGGTTGCGCAGTTGAAGGAAAAAGGCATCGTGCCGGGACTGGCGGTTGTGCTGGTCGGCGATGACCCCGCATCGAGATCCTACGTTACCGCGAAAGAGCGTGCCTGCGAAGAGGCTGGAATTTTCAGCAATGATAATCGGCTCAGCGAAGACACCACGCAGCAAGAGCTGATGGCTCTGGTTGACAAGCTCAACAAGGACCCGAAGATAAACGGCATACTTGTCCAGCTTCCACTGCCGAAGCATCTTAACGAGAGCGAGGTTCTCCTTGCGATCGATCCGAATAAAGATGTCGACGGGTTTCATCCGGTCAACGTCGGCAAGATGGTTGTCGGCGAGGACGCGTTTTTGCCTTGTACTCCGAACGGTATTATCCATCTGCTGCTTAGAAGCGGCGTAAAGCTGAGTGGCGCCGAGGTTGTCGTTGTCGGCAGAAGCAACATTGTCGGCAAGCCCATTGCCAACATGCTCATCCAGAAAAGCGATACCGGTAACGCTACTGTTACCGTTTGTCACACACGAACCAAAGATACAGCCGCACATTGCAGACGGGCCGATATCATCATTGCAGCAGCAGGCAGGCCCAATACTGTTACCGCTGATATGGTCAAAGACGGCGCAGTGATAATCGATGTCGGTGTCAATCGTGTTGAGGACGCGACAAAGAAAAACGGCTACAGGCTCGTTGGCGACGTGGACTTTGAAGCGGTCAAGGAAAAGGCAAGCCTGATAACACCGGTACCAGGCGGAGTAGGCCCAATGACAATTACAATGCTGCTCTATAACACGGTACTCTCAGCAGAAAAGGCAGCAGGCTTGGCATAAATTCACTATTATTGAAATATCTATCAAAGGCACCGACTTATAAAACAGGTCGGTGCCTTTTTTGTATTTATAGGTGCAGAAAATATCTTGACTTTCAAATCCATTTCTGCGTCAATACCGGGTATGTAATGGTTAGATATTATTTTGGAGAAACTTGTCATGAAGTATATTTCAATTGTCAGTGCTGTTTGTATCTGGGTAACCCTGCTGTCACCAAGTGCTGAGGCTACTACAGTCTTTCCAATTGAAATCACATGTCCTGTTTGTCAAGAAACCTTTATTGATAACCGTATTGGTTCTTATTCTATGTTTGGCGAGCCCTCTCGTGATTTGCGGGACTCTATGTTTTGTGTAAATGTCTGCACATGTCCTTATTGTTTGTATTCAGCAATTAACTATGACTTCGAGGAGATAACCGCTGACGAAAAGCAACAATTAAAAGTGTTTCTTGCTGATATTAAGCTTGATCTGCGTGATGAGGAGCGAAAGGCGCTTTTACAATCTTGTGAGGATAGTGACCGTGTGCCGGTGGAATTCTTATGCAACCTTTTGACTCGAGAGTGTTACAGGTTACGGAAGACAGATATTGACGATGATCTTGCGTTTCATCGTTTTTTATATTATCGAACCTGGACCAATGAGCTGAGTGTTTTGTACAGATGCGATCTGATTGAATCGTTAATTAAGTATCTGCAAGCTGATATCAAAGATAAAGGAGAGCAGCTTGCGATGACGTATCTTTTAGGTGAAATGTATCGTCAGGACGGTCAATTTATAAAGGCACTGGCCAGTTTCGAGTCGGTTAAATCTCATTGGAAAAAGTTGTCCGGGAAACAAAAAGATGATTACAAGTTGATATTCGATTTTACCATCGAGCAGGCATCGAATACAAATATGAGGTCTCTTGGTGCCTTGCAAATACAACAGTATCTACTCAATGATGACATTGACTATGATAGCATTACCGGCAAGCTTGCCAAAGCAGCAATTTTATTATTGTTGGAAAGAAATGACCAGGAGTCATTAGAGGTTCTGGCAAAGTTTTTCAATGATCATGATCATGATAAATTTATTGAAAGGTTTATAGGGGACAGGAAATCATCTGATATGTATCAGATTATGAGTATAGCGAATCCTGTTTCTAAGGAGCCCAAAGAGGATGAAGTTGTATCAAAAGCATTCCTAAGCAAGATTTTTCGTGGCGATATATTTCGTAATTATATAGTTGCCAAAGGCGATACTTTAACATCGATAGCACAGGGAAATGAAACAAAAGTCAGTCGAATCCTTGAGATTAATCCTCAAATAACTGATCCCAATATGATTAGTATTGATTCTTTGATTCGCTTAATTAATACACCGGTTGACTGGGATGAAAGGCGTCTGCTTCATACCCTAGATGACTTGTTGGACGAGAAACATCCAGTTGCTATACCATACAGTATTGAATGGCTGAAAACAGTTGGTAAAGAGTCGATAGATGACTACGATTATATTATCTGTCGCGTTCTAACTAGGCTGGAAAGAGAAAACAGCATGTGGACTCTTCCAGCAGAAAAGCAAGTTGCAAGCGAATTGATTTACGATTGTCTATCTTACCTGAAGGGCAGTCGTGATGGTTTAGTCGGCCAGTTCCCTTATGAAGATAGTTGCTTTGACAGCATTGCATTGAAATGTTTTGCCGCCAAAAAGGATGAAACGATAAAAGAAAAGGTAATTGCCAGACTTTCAAATAAGGATGGCTGGGCGATTAGTTCTGAAGCAGCAGATTACTTTGAGAGTGTGTGCGGTCAAAAAGATGTTGCAGAATTGAAAGCGATTGCTTGTGCGGCTGGAAGTGACAACCCGAGAGATGACTTAAGAATTTGGGCCAGACAACGAATTGAAGAGATTATCCTCAATTTTCAACTGAAGGAAGTTTTGGGAAATTTGCTGGAGTAATATTCCTGGCAAGCCCATAGCCAACATGCTCATCCAGAAAAGCGACACGGGTAACGCAACTGTTACCGTTTGTGATAAACGAACCAAACATACTGCTTATCATTGCAGCAACGGGATTGGTTTTTCAGCACCCATAAAAGCATTGACTACAGACTGTGCAGTATTGCTTTTGGAACCTGTCACATGTTGACAACGTTGACTGGTTTTCCGGTCTGAAATGCGGCTATGTTATCAGCTACCGCTTTTAGACATCGCTGCCTTGCTGCCTTTGTTGCCCATGCGATATGCGGGGTGATCGTGCAGTTTTTCGCACTAAGCAGCGGGTTATCAGCGGTAGGGGGTTCAACCGAAAGAACATCCAGCCCCGCGCCGGCAATTCGGCCATCGTTGAGCGCATCAGCCAGGGACTGTTCATCGACCACGCCGCCCCGGCTGGTATTGATCAGCAACGCTGTAGGTTTCATCATCCCGATCAACTCTGCATTAACAAGTTTTTCCGTAGCCTCGGTCAGCGGGCAGTGAATACTGACAACATCACCCTGTGCAAATACTCGCTCCAATGACACCATTTCGACGCCTTCAGGCAGGTCCGCAGGTTGTGACCTGCTAAAGACAACCACTTTCATACCGAACGCCCGCGCGATACGCGCCGTCGC
>DAOWHR010000123.1 GCA_030641315.1 Anaerohalosphaeraceae bacterium
AGATTACATAAGTAGAGATATTTATTATTACTGCCACAAAAAAATCTCACCCACAGCTTCATTGGACCCTCAGCTTTCCTTCTTACCTCCGCTGCCGATTTAAAATTATCCCGCTTGAGCTGTTAATACCGCAACACTCTTAGCCGCCTGTTTGCGTGACCTTTTTAACAAATTTAAATACATAAGCACTGACATCAGCATCCCGCCTGCACCAACAGCCACAATGATATACGAAACCAGGCTGACCCTTGGGTCGACAATAGCCTCGTTCGGATTATCAGGATTCACATAACAAACTTTTTTCTCCATGCTTCTGACTTGATTCATCCGCTTAGACATTAAGCCATCGAAACTTGTTTTGATCCAGTCCTGATGACTAAACCGGTCACCTGTATACTGTTGACCACCAAATTCGTAATTATATGCCGCCTCTATTCGATAAACAGTGCTGGAACCTCGGGACCTGCGGTTCTTTCCGGAAACATTGGATCGCTTTGTTTTACTGGATACAAGTTTAAGGGAAGTTATCTTACAGGGAACCCGCTCCCAGCTGCTCTTGACCTGAGCATTCATCAGAACATATTTGAAATGTCCAAAGTAACATAGAGTTGCCCCGCCCAGTGCAAAAATAACGATAAACGTATAAGCCATGAACTTACCAACCTTCGGATTCACTTCGATACGTTTTTTAACCATTGATTACGTTCCAAATATAATTAATTGCAGGATGGTTTAAAATGTAATCATCTGAACTTGGGCTTATGATCGCCTTTTCGGTTCAGTCTCTGACCTGATTTAACCTTCCTTCTTACCTCCACTGCCCCCTCTGCCGCGATTATTGCTATTCCGCCTTGGCCCGCTGCTTCTCCCTCGACCCTGACCGCCGCCGCTTCTGCCCCTGCCCTGATAGCCGCCTCCACCGCCCTTGCGAATATTCTCAAGGTCAGGCTCCCTGCCGATCCACACAGGTTTAATGCGGTTGTTCCTGAGCAGATTCTTCAGATCACGCAAATTCCCTCTGGTGTAGAAAGTGATCGCAACACCCTTCCTGCCCATCCGGGCCGTCCTGCCCGTCCTGTGCGTATAAGCTTCCTTGCCCATCGGATAATCGTAATTGATCACATGGCTCGTATGAGAAAAGTCCAGTCCCCGGCTCGCAATATCCGTCGAAACCATGAACCGAACGACCTTCTTCTTGAACCTGTTGAACATACTCGTCCGCCTCGATTGCTCCATTCCGCCGTGGATCATCTCAACAGAGTCAATTTTCTTTCGCAGCTTATCGACCAGCTTTTCGCAGTTGCGCCTTGAGTTACAGAACACTATCGCCTGTGTGGGCTTCTCACGCTCTATATATTCGACAAGCTTATCGAAGTGGTTCTTGCCGTCCACCTGGCAGAACTCATGCTCAAGACTTTGCGGCGCGATCTTATCAACATTTAGCTCCACCATCACCGGATCGTTAAGATACTTCCTTGCAAGCCTGGCAACCTCTTTCGGCATCGTCGCGCTGAACAGCAGCGTCTGATGTTCATGCACAAGGCACTGCTCGATAAAATCGATATCCGTGATAAATCCCATATTAAGCATCTCGTCTGCCTCGTCCAGCACGAACGTACGCACTTCGGAAAGTGACAACGGAGTATTATACAACAGGTCGATCAACCTGCCCGGCGTAGCTACCAGTATATGCACACAATGGTCCAGCTTACCCCGCTGAATATCGATAGAGTGTCCACCATACACCGCGAACGGCGCGATCTTCGTATGCTTGGCAATATCGCTGATGACGCTCACATACTGAAGCGCAAGCTCCCTCGTCGGCACAACGATCAATCCCTGCACAGCATTAAGTTCCGGGTCCACCATCTGCACCAGCGGGATCCCGCAAGCTGCCGTCTTACCCGACCCAGTCTCGGCACGCGCGATCATATCACGCTTACCCATTACATGTTTAAAAGTTTCCTCCTGTACGGGCGTAAGCTCCTCAAAACCCATATCAGTCAACCCGCGCATAACCTCGGGCTTTAGATCTAACTCATCAAATCGCATCAAATATTTATCTTTTCTTTTTAAACCAGCTACAAAACGCGATAACATTATCGCAAATAATAACACTTTTTACATTATATCAAAGAGCACTCCCGGTTTCAGCCGGGAGCACTTTAAAAAACTTCAAATCAATTTACCGTAAATTTACTACTTCACAGCACCCGTATCAGAACCGATCTTACCACGAAGAATGGTTCCCATAAGGGCATCTGTCATCTTACCCTCACTGCCGCCGACCATAACCTCAGGCGTAATCTTGATATTGTCCTGCGCAACGATCTTCATGATCTCGATCAGAGCCGCGTTCTGTTCACCGATAACCTCAGCGATCTTCTTATAAGCCTCAGCTTTTGCCTCAGCCAAAAGTTTGATCTGTTCTGCCTCAGCCTCAGCCTCGATAACAACCTTTTTCTTTTCTTCTTCTGCGACCTGAACCCCGTAAGCAGCAATTGCCAGCTTCTTTTCTTCCTCAGCTTCCTGCTCGGTCTTGGTCAGTTCCTTCTTCTTTTCCGCAGCTCTTTGCTGTTCGGCAAAAGTTTCCTGTTCCTGCAAAGCTATCTCACGGTCGGTCTGCGTCTTGAGCAGAGCGCCCAGAGTTTCCTCATTGCCGACGTCACCGATACTTACTTCCAGGATCGTTATGCCGTACTTCACAAGACTTTCCCTAAGCATCAACGCGCTCTGTTTACCCTGTTCCGAACGGTTTTGCACATAGTCCAGTGCCTTAACCTTTTCACCGTTGTTCCTGAATATATCCCGGGTCTTTGGCGTCACAAGCTTATCCAGCACCATATCCGCGTCACCGACAGTCGCCACAACCTTTGGTGCGTCTTTGCCCTTGATCTGATAAGTAATACGAACGTCGACAGGGAACGTATACCCATCGGAGCTTCGAACATTGATCGACTTCATGGGCTGATTTACCGTCCGCTCACCAGCTTCTTTTTCCTGTGTATAGCTGACCTTAACCTGCCGCGTATCGATCAGCGTAACCTCATAAGCCTTAGTATGCAGATAATACTGACCCTCGGCAAGCGCTGTCTTCCAGATACCTCGCTGGCCGACTTTGACAAGCCTTTGAGGTTCGAACGGATCGCCGGAATCGCTCTCGATCGGTTCCGCCACTCTTTCTCCGACATTACTCTTAACAACCGCGACCTCACCGGTTTTAACATCCGTTATAGGCGCGCTCGTCACAGTGAAAACTTCAGTATTTATCCTGTACTTACCAGGCTTTAAAACCGTAAGCTGCGGGCCTTTATTGCCATTGCCTTCACCAAGAAAATACTGCGCATCCTGCATCTTATCAGGATCAGCCCACTCGGGCGCATAGATAGTATCAGCAGGCAGACTTATCCCGTCATTTGCCTGAACAAGCCCGACGAATCCTTCCCTGACCTCGACCAGCGGGACCTTGCGAATATTATACTGCCACGGGAAATACCACAAATGCCAACCCGGCTCCAGAACACGGGCCTGAATACCGTTCTCACCGTCAACTGCATAAATTCGACCAGCCGGGATCTTACCGCCGCCAAACTTCTTTTCAATGATACCTGCCTGATCGCCGCTGATGTAAACGATCGAAACAAACGCCAGTATCGAAACAATGATCACAATAACGGCCACAAGGATCAAAGCTGAAACCAGCTTATTGGGCCTGCGAAACTGTGCTACTTCAAACTCAGGACTCATGTTAATCTCCTTAAAATTAATATCCAATTTTCCATAATCCGGCATTATACGCCAAACCGCACACAATGCAAACTTCTAATATAAACTGTTTATCTGCCTATCCTCTAGCCGCTTCGGCGAAACCAAGACCAGCCAGATGTCCCATCATCGTCGTCTTGGCCCGCATGAACGTAACCCTCGCCGACCCTTCGCTCACCCCGACAGTATCGCCGATCTCGGAATAGCTCATACCCTCGCTCCGCATACGCACAACCGCCCTGCTTCTGCCCTCAAGCCGCCGTATTGCCTGCCTCAGGGCACTTTTCAGCTCATTGCCTGCCGCGTTCCTGTCAGGCTGACACCGCTCATCGACCAGAACATTATCCAGCCCGTACTCATCCAGAACCGAAAAACGAACCTCATCGCCCTGCTGCTTCTGACGCAGATAGTCAGTCGCCTGGTTCCGTGCGATACGATACACCCAGGGCCAAAATCGGCTCGCGTCACGAAGACCCTTAAGACCAGCCAGCATCTTCATCAAAGTATCCTGAACCATATCAGCCATAACGTCCTCATTGTGCGTAACCCGCCAGAAGTACCGCCATACGCGCCCGCCAACCAACTCAGCAAGCTTTTCCTGACTTTCCCTGTCACCAGCCACACCACGCCGCACAAGTCTCTCAAATTTCATGTCTCTCTCATACTTTTCCATTTTAAATCCCCTTTCCCAAATAATAGTTATTAATGTTACAGTTGTGTTACGATCGCGTTACGATCTCATCCAAAGTTGTTATCAAAAACTAATCCATGGTCACCCGTCCTGTGCTTTTGCTCAGTTCGCCCTTCTAACTTGCCATTGACTTTTCCTTTCTTTGACGTTACCATTTGCCTTAACAGTTGCTCATCTTTCTAAGTAAAGCATAAACCCTTTAACAGCAACGACCTACATAATTGGCGATCTTTGTTTACAGTCGCAAACGTAATTTCGAGGATGATTTTATGACAGATGAACACATATTCATTCAGGATTTGCTAAAACAGCACAATGTATCAGTTTCCCAGCTCGCCCAGAGCGCAGACATGGCCGATTCAACTGTCTACGAATACACAGGCGGCCGAAAAAAATACGTCCCCCTCGCCATCTACCGCGCACTATACGCACTGACAGAGGACCCCCGAGTACTCGATCTCGTAATAGGCGACGTCGAAAGCTTCGTCATCCCAATGCCAAAAAAAGGCGCGGACAACTCCAGCGAAGCGACAATGAAAAGACTCATAGAGAAACGAAAAAAAGACATAGAATGTGAGATAGCGATACTAAACATCCTAGCCGACGGCAGGATCGACGAAGAAGACAAAGACGCAATAGCAGAATACAAGCAGGCCCACCCAGAATCAATTAAACTAAGCGCACAAGTCTACCACAACATCATGTACCAATACGAAAAAGCAACAAATAAATAAAACCCCAAAAACAATCCAACCAACCCATCACGCATCCATCTCATCTCAGCGAACGATTGTCATCCCAAACTCGATTTGGGACCAGGACCCAGAACCAACAATCACAATGTCCATCCCATCACGCAACCCCCAATAAAACAACCGCACGCAAAACGCCCCTCAAAATTATTTAGCCCCCTTTTCACCAAAAGGGGGTCACACGTAATAACATAACAAGAAAACACCAACGCCTTAAACAAACCTCAACGCAACACGACCTCAAGGAAATCGAATCCAGAACCAACAATCTCAATGTCCACCAACTTAAATAAACCAAACAGAAAGCGAGCCCGAAAAATTATTAACCTAAAAGTCCGGCAAGTAAACATTATTCATCGTACAAGCCAGAAATTTCATCTGCCGGCAATGCCCTGTCATATATCCTGACATTATCGATAACACCATCAAACTTGCTGCCACCCTCTGCCCAGCCAATAGTCAATGCCGCGGCTGCATCCGGAATCGGCACTGTGTCTATTTGTGAGCCATCAACAACGCCGTCTCTGTAAAAAGTATACAAATTACCGTTGCGAGTAACAGCTATGAAATACCGTGCGCCAACTTGAGCGGTCCACGATCTGCCTTGAATGACCGAACTGTTAGAATTGGAAGTATTGATATGGAACAGGGTCGATTTGCTTGCCGGATCATAAGATAGTATCCATTTGTTTGTTTGGCCGCCCCCTTCGTCATGGCCAACAAAAGCTGATTCCCACCAGTTTGAATTGAAGGCGTCGAATTTAACCCAAAGGCAAATCGTAAAATCGCTGGCAAATGTCCAGTCAGCCGAATCTGGAATACTTACATAATCACTGCTGCCATCAAAGCTGGCCGCCTGCCCGGAAACCCCGCTGACATAACTAACTCCTCCTTGCTCGGTGCCATCATAACCATTGCCGCTTGCATCATCAGCATCGGCATCAAAAGGATAATAAGCAACTAAACCATCATTCAATTGAGGGCCACGACAAACTCGGAATCCTATGAGGCCGTGGGGGAAGCCCGGGTACATGTAGGTCAAATACTCAACAGTATTACCGATGGTGCTACCGCTCCAACAGCCACTACGAACAAGGCGATAGCTACTGTCCTGGAACCAGCTAGTTGTCCACTCAAACACATTTCCTGCCATATCATTCATCCCATAGCCGTAAGACGGATAATGGTCAACTGGACTTGTATAGGGTTGGCTGGAAAGGTTTAGAGGATTCTCATAATCGTAATTTGCTTTGCTGTGGCTTATCGTTGTTCCACAACCATAAATATAGCTGCCATCATAGTCTGCTACTGCCTGCCATTCCCATTCGGTTGGCAGTCGATATCCATAATAATTACAAAATGCCGTAGCTCCAAACCAACTGACTTCAACAACCGGATGATTGGCCATGCTATAGCCATCGCGACTGCGAACACTAAAGGTACCATTGGAATAAATAATTTGGCTATATGGGGATGCGGCATAAGTGTCAAAATAAATCTCCCCCACAAAATCCTCGCCGCTGTTAGAGCCATTCGCACCATAGACAATGTTGCCAACACCAACGGTCACATCCCCCGAAACAAGAGCGGCGTTAAGAAACTGGCAATATTGAGCATTAGTCGTTTCATATTTACTCATACCGCCGTTAAAACCTTCGTGACCGGAAACGCCAGGATCATCAATATAAACCCAAACCATTCCGGTAGAATCAGTTTGAGTGCCTTCCAGCCAATGTTGAGCTATAAACATAAAATCTAATAGGTCAACCCTGCCGCTCCAATCAATATCTGTATGTTCACATCGAGTTGGTTCTATGCAATTTGTCTCAAGCCAATGAAGTCCTAAATCCTGAATATCTATGATATTTATTTGACCATCCCTGTTAACGTCAGGGTTTGGATATATACCTAAAGATATTTCAAGGTCTACGGATGAACCATAAGGTACACCTGAATGAGCAGTTGATGATTGGCTAATAACACATCCCTCTGAGACTGTTTCACTTATGGCACATGTTACATTACCTGTACTGAGATTAGACGACAGAAGTGTGGTTTCAGCTTCTTGCTGGAGTAGACCAACAACATCTGGCGTGTCAACATTAACAATTAAATACCAAGTTTCATCATCAAAACCTACTGAGTTATCAGCTCTAATTGTAATTTCATAAGATGATGAACTCGCTACGGGATTAGGCCATGAAACAATGCCCGTCTCAGAATTAATTGTCATGCCATTCGGAGCGGTTGGTAATGACCATGTTATTGGTGGAGTACCTAGTGACAAATTGGGAATTAGACCTGTGTAAATGAAATTTTCGATAGTTGAATCATTATCAATATTATCAATAAAAGGTGGTAAAATAACAACGGTGTAGTCTCCATTGAAACTTATTGAACTTGACGTTAGGTATTTCGTTTTTGTTAAGGGTGTAATATAACCGTCTAATGGTTCCCATACAATTTCATAATTACCTGCTGGTATTTGATTGTTTGACCACGGTGTTACTCCAACATATTCAAAGGTATTTACACCTTTACCAGATAAAGTGAAACCTGCACCTTGTGGTGTGCTGTTTACTATTAGTGAACGAGTTGAAGGAGGATTAGATATCGTTGTGTGGTGTCCCCCTAATTCTTCTAATGCGGTGTTAGCATATGATAAATTGTAAAAAGTACCTGTTTGAAGGTTGCCTATATATAAATCATATCCTCCATGACCAGCACTTCTTGTGCTGGAAATACCCATCCAATCTGAGTCTTGTAATGAAAAAGCATCTGAATCATTAGCAGATTCATCTTTAAAAGCAACAGTTTCATCTATGCCGCTAGTAACATTATAAATATGAATTTGATCAAGTTGGCTTATATCAGTTAGCCATCTTGTATATGCCAAACGCTGAGAGTCTAAAAATACAGGGTAGTACATTGTTCGAACATCTGACTCTGGAACTAATTGCTGAGCGGATGTACCATTAGAATCCATCCACCATATCCTATTTTGCTCACCACCATCATTCCATGTTTTCCAATAGGCAATTTTATTGCCATCAGGTGAGGGGAATGGCCCTGATTCGTCATAATTAATTGAATTAGTTTTAGTCAAAGGTGATTTGTTGCTAGCATCCAGATCCATTATATAAACGGTACTATGCCCTGAACTACTATTATAACTTTTATAAAGCCCTTTTTTGCCATCATTAGAAAACTTTGGGTCCTCTGAAGGATAACTATTATTTGTTAACTGAAAAAGTGAATCAGTTGTAAGGTCATATAGATATATTTCCATGTCCCACCACGCACTTGATGAACCGATTGGATCTGCCATAAATACAATCATGCTGCCATCTGGTGAAAAATAACCATTCATGGCATTTATAGTGCCTTGATTGATCTTATCAATTGTATCCGGAACTTGATCCTGTAAATTACAGACACTTATCTCACTGTCCATGGCTGAGTAGCTCGAATAAGAATGGTATAAAATCCTACCCGAGAAGTCTGGTGGAGAATCAACTTCAAAGGCCTGATCAAAGGCCCAGCCATCAGTTAAGGTATAGCTTGATGCAACCCAAGAAAAGACTTTTAATGCCTTATAATATGCACCGTCAGACGATGGTGTATAAATTGTAGTAAATGTTCGACTATCGGATGCTGGAACTGAAAGCACTGAACTCGTTGGAGCACCATCGTATGGAGTTGATTGATTGAGATCAAAAATGGTCTGAACATAGCAGTTTAATGCTTGTCCTGACAAATCATTATAAACTGTGATCTCTGCCCTAATAGTTGTTCCCAATTCAATGCTATCCTCAGGATTGATTGTTTGATTTGTATTATGATTTTTTAAAACAATTGAAGTGGCGTAAGGATAGAAGCGTGTGAAAGAATTTGTAGTTGTATTGCCTCCTGAAGGGATTATAACATTAAATTTATCACCCCAATACTCTTCTCCTCTTGCACCATAATAATAAACTTCATAAGAATAGTCACTGGCTGCTGTTTTATTATTAAAATGAACAATTCCATCTGACCCAATTGGAGATTGCCAACTACTTCCACCTCGATACAAAACAATTTTGCCTGTGCCTCCAGGCCAACTATTTACCTGAACGTTCAAATTACCGTAAGGATTCGATCCTGTGTAAAAATTCCATATAGGACTATTAGCTACTCCTCCTTTGTGGTCATCAGCTTTGACCTGCCAATAATAATGAGAATCATAATCCAACGTTCCAAGATTAGCTGACGAACCCGTAGAATCATTTTTGACAATATTATTTGGCGTTGAATCATCCTTTTCAAAGTAAACGGTATAATATATATAAACGGCGGAGTAAAATTGTACCACCTGGCGGAGCAATAATGTACCACCGACTCACTGTATAGCCGAGACCGTCCCGGCTGTCAACATTCAATTCTGACCAGTTCTTTTCTTCTGTCTGGCT
>DAOWHR010000049.1 GCA_030641315.1 Anaerohalosphaeraceae bacterium
ATTGCCACTTAACGGTAAATGGCCAGTCGTATTGCTCGGGTTGCTTGCCTGTTTGTTTTTTTAGCTGTTCTCTGGAAAGGCCGCCATTATCAACGATATCTTTGCCAATTGAGTACAGTGTGAAGCCTTTGTCAAGTTTGATATAGCGAAGGGTTTCGTTATCAAACGGGTCGCGGGGAAGTTCGGCTAAGAAATTCGGTACCAATGCTTCAAGTGAATCCGGGATAGAGTTGTGTTGCTTTCTGTATCGCTCAATTGCTAACGCGGTTTCTACACCTTTTAGAATACCTATGGTGCCAAGGTCAGGTTCTATTAGACGTGTAAATGATGTCACAGAACCAAGGTGTAAATGTTTGAATGAGAAAATTCCTGGGTCGTCGTTAATTTCGTTCTGCATAAAAGCCTCATATCTCATATACAGTGGCAATTTTGCGGCGGCAATATTTTTCCCCATGCTGTCGAGCGAAGTCAGTGCGTCCTGCAGTTTACAGCCTGTAACGGAATATAGTATTTGATCCGTTTTGGAAGGTGAGCTAAAATCCGCCTGTGCCTGCTGGTCCGGTGGCAATTGCCAAAACTCAATGATGTCGCATCGTTCGTTAATAAGGGCTTCATAAAAAGCCTCGGTATCTTGCATCATCGCAAATCTATTCTGAAGTTTCATCAACTGACTTTCTGTGAAGTCAGCCTGAATCAGGACATCTTCGAGATTGTCTGCGCATTGTCTTTTTATCGATAAGGACACAAGAAGGTCGATCAATAATGGTTGTTTTGAGAGAGTTTTTGATAAGCTGATGGCTGTCTGAATTGAATTAAAGAGTTTGTCGGTGTCACCTTGTTGGGCCAGGTAGAGGTTTTGCTCCATGAGCAATCGAGTTGCATTGATAATCTCTGAAAGATTGTCGTTGTATAACCCTAACTGGTTGCGTGTTTTTGGCCACAGGCAGTATTCAGTTTGGGCTGCCTTTTCGAACAAGTCGAGTGTTTTCTGGTTTCTCTGTAGATATGATCCCAGAGCGTCAATGACTTCCTGCGGAAATGGCGGCTCATTTTCATATTTGCCTGCTAATGGTATAAGATCGATTTCTTCGGCTGTTGGTTTCTGCTGGTATTGGAAGGCAAGCAAGTAAATATCTGCGGCATTTTCGACACCTTCCGGCAGGGTGTAATCTTTTTCGAGATCATCGATTGAAACGGGAAAGCCCTGTTCGCGTATCGCCTCAACCCGGCGGTCGAATTCTGACTGGCAGCTCATTCGGTACAGTATGAGCATCACGATGGGAGTAATAACAACTGCCGCTATTATCAGCCAGAACCTGATAGAGTGCTTTTGACGGTCATGCTGGTTCATATAACATTTCTTCCAATAAACATATTCTGTGATTATTTCCACTTAACGGTAAATGGCCAGTCGAAAGGCAGCTTCTTATCTGACATTTTTCTTGCCTGATCTCTGGAGATTCCGCCGTTGTCGATTCCGTCGTCCCCTATTGAGTATATTGTAAAGCCATTGTCCAGTTTGATATAGCGAAGTGGTTTATTGTCGAACGGGTCGCGTGGTACTTCGGTTATGAAGTGGGGGACCAATGCTTCGAGTGAGTTGGGGATGGTTTGGTGTTTTCTTCGATACCGTTCGATTGCCAGTGCGGTTTTGGCACATTTTAGATCGCCGTTAACAAGAAGATCAACCCGATTCATTTTTGTCATTGTGAACGGCACCATATTATATAGATATAAATGCAGTTCCAGCAGTTGCCCGAAGCGGAAGTCATGATCAATTTCCGTAAATACCTCACATCGCTCATGCAAGGGCAGTTTGGCAGCATTTATATATTTTTCAAAGTAATCGAGGCAAAGCAATGCATCTTTTTGCTTAAGTCCTGACAAGGAGTAAAGCAGTTGGATCGACTTTGGTTGCATTGAATATTCCTTCTGTTCGGCGGGCGGCAATTTCCAGAATTCAATTATAGAGCATCGCTCACCGATGAGTGAGTCATGAAAGGCATTGATATTGTGCATCTCGGCAAACTGTTTTTGCAGTAGCGTCAACTGTTCTTCTGTGAATGAGACTCGATTCATGACATCCTGTAAATTGAGTACGCATAACGCTTTCAATGATACGGCTACCAGATTGTTGTACAAAGAGGCTTGTTTTGAGAGAGTTTTTATTAAGGCTATGGATGTCTGCATCGAATTAAACAATTTATCGGTGTCGCCAGCTTGGGCTAGATAGAGATTTTGTTCGCATAGAAGTTTAATTGCGTCCTTGATGCCTCCCAAATACTCGTTATTGAGCCATATCTCATTCCGTATTCTTGGCCAGAGGCAGTATTCCACTTTGGCTGCCTGTTCAAGCAGGTCGAGCGTTTTCTGGTTTTGCTGGAGGAATGATTCTATGGTATCGATAACTTCTTTTGGGAACGGTGGGTCACCATCTTTCGGCCTGTATTTTCCTGAGTGCGGCAGCAGGTCGATCTGTTCCTCTGTTGGTTCCTGATAGTGTGAAAAAGCTTCGATGTAAGTGTCGGCGGCGTTTTCGGTGTCTTCTGGGAGAGTGTAGGTTTTTTCGAGGTCATCTAATGATACAGGGAAGCCTTCGACGCGGAGGGCCTCAACCCGGCGGTCAAATTCTGATTGACAGCTCATTTTGTAGAGCATCAGCATGGCGATCGGAGTAATAATAACTGCGGAGATTATCAGCCAGAACCTGGTTGAGTGTTTTTCACGTTTTTGTTGGTGCATTGTTTTGGTTCCTGTGTTGAATTATTTTCGCAATACTACCATTTGACGGTGAATGGCCAGTCGTATTGTTTGGGTGATTTGCCTGTTTGGTCTTTTAGCTGTTGTCTGGACAGGCCGTTATTATCGACGAGATCATCGCCGATGGAGTAGATCGTATAACTGTTATCAAGGATGAAGTAGCGGAGGGTTTTGTTGTCGAACGGATCGCGCGGCAGCTCTTCCATAAAGCGAGGGACAAGATCAACGAGGAAGTCAGGGAGGGCGTTGTGTTTTTTGCGGTAGCGTTCAATCGCCATGGCGGTTTCGGCGCATTTTAGGTTTGCGAGGAGGCGAAGGTCAAGCTTTGCTATCATCGTAGGGGATGTCATGTAATTGAGGTAGAGGTGCATAAATGACAGGATGCCGGTGTTCAGTTCTTCTTCGATCCTTTTTAATTCTTCGTATCGCTGGTGAAGGGGCAGCTGTGAAGCTTGTATCTCTATTTCCATATTGTCGAGTGAGAGCAGTGCGTCTTTCTGTTTTAAGCCTGAAGTTGAATAGAGAATTTGGGCAGGCTTGGAAGGGCCACCTATTGATACCTGTTGTTCGGCCGGTGGCAATTGCCAAAATGCAATTGTGATGCATCGATCGTTAATAAGAGCCTGGCGGTAAGCTTTGGTATCCTGCAATACGGCGAATTGTTTTTGGAGCATTAGCAACTGGAGTTCGGAGAACTCTGCCATGGGTAGAACGTCTTCGAGGCAGGATGCAATCATCGCTTTTAGTGATATGGTTACCAGATGGTCGATCAGGAAGGGTTGTTTTGAGAGGGTTTTGGATAATGCGATGGATGTCTGAATCGAATTAAAAAGTTCTTCGCCGTCACCTGTCTGGGCCAGGTAGTAATTTCGCTCGGTGAGGAGTTCCATAGCCCTTTTGATCTCTGAGAGATAGTCGTTTGAGATGTAGCCGTTGTTGTTTGTTCTTGGCCAGAGGCAATGTTCGGTTTGGGAAGCTTGCTCGAGAAGATCAAATGTGGTTTGGTTCCGCTGAGTGTGTGACTTGAAGGCGTTGATCACCTTTTGCGGGTAAGGGGGTTCATCTTCGCTCCATCTGTAGGATCCTGATCTTGGTAAATAGGGTATCTCGTTTGCTGTTGGTTTTTGCTGGTACTGAAAAGCGAGAATGTAAACATCTGCGGCATTTTCTACACCTTCATCCAGGATGTAGGTTTTTTCGAGATCTTCGGTTGAAACGGGAAAGCCCTGTTCGCGCAGCGCCTCAACTCTGCGGTCGAATTCGGATTGGCACCTCATCCGGTAGAGAATGAGCGTTGCGATGGGGGTAACGATGATTGCACCGATTATCAGCCAGAACCTGATCGGGTGTTTCTCTGGTTTCTGATCGTGCATTGTGTTGTCCTTCTATAGAAAATCAGCGTTAATCTGTGCAAAATCTGTGTCCATCTGTAATACTATCCTGTATTTCCTCGTTTTTCAAATATCAATTCCATAACCTGTCGTAATAGAAAAACCTGCCTTCATAATTACCACTGGCCAACTTTTGACTTTCCAGCCTGTTTTTCTTCGCGCCCTTCGCGGTGATAATTTTGATTTTTAAACTAAACCAAATCCGCCAAAAAAACTCACCGCTTTTTAAAATCCCAAATCCACAATCCCAAATTCCAAATCAATAATCTGTGTTAATCTTGTGTTCATCTGTGGCTAATATAGCTTTTGTTCTTTTAACTTTAATTTTAATCTGTGGCTAAATAATAAGTCTTGTGTTTTTTTAAACTTGTAATTTATCTGTGTGAATCTTGTGTTCATCTGTGGCTAAAAAAACTCTTTATCATTGCTTTTAAACTTAAAAAAATCTGTGTTAATCTGTGCAAAATCTGAGAAATCTGTGGCATAGTTTTTTATTCTTTTTATTCGTGTTAATTCGTGGTTCTTTTTTTGTCTTTTAATCCGTGTAAATCCGCGAAATCCGTAGTTTCTTTATTTTTCAGTGGTTAAATATTCTTTTGTTTCTCTCTGAGTCCTCGGTGACCTCTGTGGCAAAAAAAATCGGTTGCGGCTGGACCGCCCTAAGTCCATCTGTGGCGAAGTTTAATCTTTGGTCGCAGCCATGCGTTCATTTTTTAAGCACAAAAAGGTCGCTGTCACTGCCATTGGCCCCGGCGATCACGGTTACCTGCAAAACAAAAATCCCCTGCCCAGCCAAAGCAAAATCTATCGGCAAACGAAAATTATAAGCCTTCAGATGGCTCTTCCAGTGATCTTCATCCAGGTCATTGATCACAATATCAGGCCAGATATGTATCCTTGCCCCAATATGCCTCGCCGACCGCGCGACATGCTCATAAAGCTCAAACCTGAAAGTAGTATCATCTGATATCCGCCCGCCCATAAACCCGTCAATATCGACATAAGCGTCCACAAACTCAGAACCGTCTGCCCCTTGAGCTATTTCGGTCAAACCTATAATACGAACATCCGATTTTCCTGACGTATTGCTGCCGCCCGACTGGCCGATCTGCCCGTCAAAGCAGCCGCACAAAACAACCGAAAGCACTATAACCGGAAATATTTTATTAACAGTTGTCATTTGAATATCGACTTATCCAACGCAATATATGAATTACGACAGTAGATCCTCATCAAGCATATGTCCAAATCGTTTTTTCTTCGTCCGCAGATAATTGATATTGTGCTCACCCGGCTTAGAGATCAACGGAACCTGCTCGTCGATCGTTATCCCGTACACCTCAAGACGACTGATCTTCTTGGGATTATTCGTCAGTATCCGCACCCTGCTAAGGCCCAGGTCACGCAGTATCTGCGCCCCGAGTCCATAATCACGTTTGTCAGCCATAAACCCAAGCTCCAGATTCGCGTCAACGGTATCCATCCCCCCTTCCTGGAGTTTGTAAGCGTGCAGTTTAGCTGCCAGACCTATCCCCCTGCCCTCCTGACGCAGATATAAAATTGCACCCTTGCCCGCCTCTTCGATCATCCGCATCGCGGTAATAAGCTGGTTGCCGCAATCACATCGCTGCGAATGGAACAGATCGCCCGTCAAACACTCGGAATGAACGCGTATCAACACCGCTTCATCGTGCTGAATCACATTACCGTCTTCGTCAAGTTCGCCAACCCCACCCTTGCACAACGCCAGATAAGGCTCCGGCGAATTTGGTACGTCATAACCGATAAGCCTGAAATGGCCGTAATCGGTGGGCAGATCGACAGCCTGGATACGCTTGACCTGACTCTCACGCTGCATACGGTACTCGACAAGCTTTGCGATAGAGGTGATTTTCAGATCGAACTTCTCACAATACTCAAGCAGTTCCGGCACCCGCGCCATCGTTCCGTCATCGTTCATTATCTCGCAGATTACTCCCGCTGGCTTCAATCCCGCAAGCCGCATCATATCAACGCTGCCTTCGGTCTGGCCCGCACGGATCAGAACTCCGCCGTCACGCGCCCGAAGCGGAAAGATATGACCAGGCCTTGCAAGTTCAGCCGCTTTTGTACCTTCGGCGACCGCAACCTGGATCGTCTTTGCACGGTCGGCAGCGCTGATTCCAGTCGTTATGCCGTCACGAGCATCGATGCTGACCGTAAAAGCCGTGCCCAGCTGTGCGGTATTATCCTGTGTCTGCGGGTGCAGTCCAAGACTGTCACATTTTTCCTCGGTAAGCGTAAGGCAGATAAGCCCCCTGCCCCAGGTAGCCATGAAGTTTACACTCTCAGGAGTCATAAACTCAGCTGCCATAACCAGATCGCCCTCGTTCTCACGATCCTCATCGTCAACAAGAACGATCATTTTACCCTGCTTGAGGTCTTCAAGAACCTCGGATATTTCACTAAATTCAACCATCGGTTTTTACTCAAAAAAAAACATAATAATTAATACTCGATCACAGGTCTGTCAACCTGCGGCGCGATCGTTCTTTTTAAAGATCAAGTTTTTCCCGCAGGTAGTTTTTCACCTGGTCGAGGTTTACTTTTTCCTGCTCCATGGAGTCACGCTCTCGGATGGTAACGATGTTATCCGCGACCGTATCGCCGTCCACTGTAATGCAGTATGGCGTTCCAGCCTCATCCTGCCTGCGGTAGCGTCTGCCCACAGCCCCCTTCTCGTCATAGAAGCATGAGAAGCTGCCCTTAAGGTCATCTGCGAGCTGCTTTGCGATCTCGGGCATCCCGCCCTTCTTAACAAGCGGGAACACGGCAGCCTTGATCGGAGCGAGCTTCGGATGGAATCGCAGCAGGTTACGCGTCTTGCCGCCCACCTCTTCTTCATCGTATGCGTCTACCAGAAACGCCAGCGTACTTCGGTCAATACCTG
>DAOWHR010000326.1 GCA_030641315.1 Anaerohalosphaeraceae bacterium
ACTGCCACGTTACAGCCAGCGGCAATCGAAGAAGTATCTATCGCAGACCAGATTTTTGAGCTGGAGGACTGTATCGAATTCCTTGAACAAGTCTGGCTGGAAGATAGTTATTTTCAGCAGGAAATTGATACTGACGCATGGCAGGAATTTATGGATGCGATTTATGACAGCTTGACCGAATTGGAGAAAACGAAAATCAAGAGGAATAAGCACGTCAGCCAGTAAAGTCTTGACTTTTAAGGGCTTATGATGTATAATGAATTTAATTAAGACTGGAGGTTTTACGATGAAGAAGGTAGTTGGTTTTTCATTATTGTTATGTTTGGCAATTCCGACATATGCAACTTATTATGAGATCACCACAGACATTTACACACCAGGTCTGACATTACAGACAGGCGACAGTCTCTTTATGACTGATGGTGGATTCGGAAGTTTGACACTACGTGGAGATAGTGTAGCAACAATCGAAGGAACAGCTACTCTTGAGGAGGGTTCTGGCGGTATTTGGCATTTTAGTCTTGCTGGAAGTAGCAACCTCAACATGAAAGGAGGAGAAATACACCAACTTGCTTTCAATTCCGATGCTACAGCAACTCTACATGGGGGGCTGATTGAGTCGATTTCCAGTTACCAAATTGCTTGGCAATATGAAGGTGATCCGCCTGCTTTGGTTGCTAATCCGCATATTACGATTGTTTATTCCGGTAATCTGCCACAAGTGCAAACGATCAACAGTTTTGACTATCTTGTCGGTACTTGGGGTGACGGCAGTGCTTTTTCAATCTATCTTGATAATGTTTCCGGCTACAGCCCGGTAATCGAAAACATTCAATTCATCCCCGAACCGGCAACGCTGCTTTTGCTTGGGATTGGCGGGATGCTGATTCGGAGAAAGAAGTAAAGTTAGACACAAAGGCTTCCGGGTGTAATGCTAGGAAGCCTTTTTTTGACAGTGTTGCATATGCATATTTTTGGTATTGGGATGTTTTTGGTGGTCGTTTTGTGGGGGTGGGTTTTGAAATTATTTGGATTGGTTTTTATGGGATTGGTTGTTTGAGTTTGCGGACATTGATGGCGCAGGTTCCAGATCCCAGCCTTCGCTGGGATGACACGTAGGCGCTTACGCCCTCCCTTACGGGCGTGTTGCCCAAACCCTAAACACTAAATCCTAAACAAACAATAAACTCAAAAAAGCAAATGCTCGAAACGGTTCTGACTGCGTCCGAATGAGGTTTTGTGATATTGCCACTGGAATGTTTATTTGTTTTGTATTTCAATATTCGGATTTCGCATTTGGGCAACACGCCCTTACAGTCGGGCCTCTGATTTGGTTGGGTGTTTTCTTGTTTTGATTTTATCTGTGCGTTACCTGTCTTTTGCCGTATTTTTTTCTGTATGCTAACATTGTCATTTGTTTTTCATGGCTGAAGCATCTTGAAATGTTTTTCAGGTCGGTAAATCCCAGCGAGTGGGCGATCTCTGAGATCGAGAGGTTTGTTTCTACGAGCATTGCTGCTGCGTGGTTCATTCTTACTCTTCTTATTTCCTGGTATATGCTTCTGCCGAGCGTTTCCTGGAAGCGGTTGTATAGCTGGCGGCGTGATAGAGGGACGGCATCTACTACGTCGTCAACCTGGATGAGGTCCCTGGCGTGCTGGCGGATGAATCGCAGGGCCTGTGCGACGTCTTCGTCTTCGATGGCCAGGATGTCCGTTGAGTGTCTGCTGATCACCCTTAGTGGCTCGACGGTTATCTGAGTTGTTTCGTTCTTGCCGGTTCGGATCATTTTGTCGAGGAGTTCTGCTGCTGTGTAGCCTGCTTCCTGAGTGTTCAGTGCAATGCTTGACAGGGGGGGCCAGTGGAGGCCGCATACGATTTCGTCGTTACCTACTCCGAGGATCGCGACTGATTCCGGTACGTTTATCTGTGCGGTTCTTGTCGCTTCGAAGAGCGAGTAGCTCAGGTCGTCGTTTGCGGCCATGACGGCGACGGGTTTTGGCAGGGAAGTTATCCAGTCGATGATAAGTTTTTTGTGTTCGGTTCCGGGGGCGTTTGGGTATTCGAATACGTTGATGGTCTCGGCGATATTTTGGGCGGCGGCGACGAAGGCTTGGCAGCGGTTGATAGCCCAGTAGAATCGTTTGTCGAGGTTGAAAAATGCGAAGTTTTTGAAGCCGCGATTTGCGAAGTGTTTGACAGCCATCTGTGAGATCGCGGTGTCGTTGGTTACGATGTTGGACAGGCCGTCGAATGGTTTGCTGTATGGGGAGATGATGGTCGGCTGGTGCAGGGTGAGGAGTTTTTCGGTTATATCCTGTTCGCGGACGATGATGCCGTCGGTGTCGAGTTTTTTTACCTGTGCCAGAGTGATCTTCTGGCCGCCCGATACGGCGGGAATGTTGCGGTAAAACATCCATGGACCGTGGAGACGAGAATAGTTTGCGATTCCGGTGAGCATTCCCTGTTCGTAGGCTCTTGACGATTCTATCAATAACAGGATTTTTGGTGTTTTGACCATATTTCGCGATTATAACTGATCGAACCGGTAATTGGAAGGAGAATTGCACGAATTGAGGAAAGATTTGCACGAATAGGGATTGAGCGAAACAGCGAAAGGGCGTAGAATCTATGCTTAACGTTTATTGTTTATGTGAAGGTGACGCAATGATCCGAAATATATTGATGACTGTTTTCGTAGCTGGTTTTTTGGGCGGGGCGGTTTTTGCCGAAACAGGGGTCATCGGTAAGGTTACCGTTGAGGCTGGGAAATATGACCGGGTCGATACGCCGGTTTGGGTTTCGCTTACAGGAGTGACGCTGGAACAGGGGGATGGTGTTTCAGTTGTTGAGGTTACTGCAAAAGGTAAAAGTGCGGTTCCCTGTCAGGCTAGTGTGGGCGAGGATCCTAATGTTTGCTGGATATTGTCGGGCAAGACTGCGGCAGGGGTCAGGCGTGTATTTGAGGTGCGGGCAGGAATTGCTAAGCAGTCCACGCAGGTTACGGTCGAGCAGGAGGCCGGTTATGTTGATATTGTTCGGGGCGGTAAGCAGGCAGTTCGATACAATAGCGCGGTAGTACCGGTGCCGAAAGGGGCGAGTAAAATATTTGAGCGCGGAGCGTTTATTCATCCACTGTGGAGTCCGGCCGGCCATGAGCTTACGCGGATACATCCTTCGGATCATGTTCATCATCTTGGTCTGTGGGCACCCTGGACGAAGACGCATATCGAGGGACGCGAGATCGATTTCTGGAACCTTGCTAAGGGCCAGGGGACGATCAGGTTTGTCAAGTTCAACTCGACGACGTCAGGGCCAGTGTTTGGCGGTTTCGAAGCTGAGCAGGATTATCATGATCTGAAGTCGCCGAAAACGGACAAGGTTGCCATCAAGGAAAAGCTGAACGTTAAGGTATGGAATGTTGGGCCTGGTTTTCTGATTGACTATACGAGTAAGCAGAAGTGTGTTCTCGATGTACCGATCACTCTGGACGCGTACAGGTACGGCGGGTTCGGGTTTCGGGCGACAGAGAAGTGGAAGGGCAATGATCGAGGGTATCTGACTAGCGAGGGTAAGACGCTTGAAAATGCTGACGGAACGACGGCGCGTTGGTGCGATGTTTACGGGCCGATGGGCGAAGGGCGCAGCGGTGTTTTGTTTATGAGCCATGTTGAAAACCGTGCGCATCCAGAGCCGGTCAGGATCTGGGGGAAGAAGGGTTTTAACGAGACGTTTTTTAATTTCTGTCCGATCAAACGCGATAAGTGGGTGCTTGAGCCTGGGCAGGAATATGTTCGCAAATACAGACTTTATGTTTATGACGGTAAGATGACTGTCGAGCAGGCTGAGTGCCTGTGGCAGGATTTTGCTTATCCGCCTAAAACGGTTTTTGAAAGGAAATCAAGATGAGTAAAGTAACAGGCGGAATGAAGGACTTGTCGAGACGTGGTTTTATCAAGGCATCTGCGGCGGCGTTTGGCATTCCATATATGGTGCCTGCATCGGTTTTCGGTGCGAATGCTCCGAGTAACAGGATCAATGTCGGGGCGATCGGAACCGGTCGGATGGGTCGGGGCGATATTATGGACATTATCGGATTTGACGAGGTGCGTATCATTGCCGCGTGCGATGTTGATAAGAACCGAGTCAGGGATGCTAAAAAGCTCATCGAGGGAAAGTACGCTGCGCAGAAGGCCAGCGGTGAATACAAGGGCTGCGATATGTATGGCGATTATCGTGAGCTGATCGCTCGTGATGATATTGACGCTGTGATGATATGTACGCCGGACCACTGGCATGCGCTGCCTGCGATGGCTGCCGCTAAGGCGGGCAAGGATATCTTCATGCAGAAGCCGTTCGGGCTGACTATCGAAGAGGGCAGAAAGCTTAGCGATACTATCAGGCGTTACGGCAATATTTTTATTGTGGGCAGTCAGCAGCGAAGCGACCAGAGATTCCGTCACGCCTGCGAGCTTGTTCGCAATAAGAAGATCGGTGAGTTGAAGTCGATCAAGGTTGGCATCGGGCTTGATCCGGGCGGCTCTGTCGAGCCTAAGATGGAAGTGCCTGCGAATCTTGATTATGATATGTGGCTTGGTCCTGCTAAGT
>DAOWHR010000378.1 GCA_030641315.1 Anaerohalosphaeraceae bacterium
ATTATGTCAGCTTCACGTTCGCCGGTAACATTTCGTCCCAGATGAGCTCTAGCTGTCGGCATCCAGTGTATCGGACCGAATGGCGGAGAACCAGCTCCGTATACCGTTGGATACATCGCCTGTACGCCGGATGGATATGCGGTCATCGCGACACCGAAATTGTTGCTGCTGTCAGGAGCGTCCCCAAGGTCATTGTTTCGCTGATGCGCCTCATGAATCTCAAAGAACCATCGGAGTTCCTCTGGATTTCCGTCATTTGCTGTAAATCTTAGAAGCTGTCTGGAAACAAGGAAGTCACCCGGCTCCAGATGAACCGGCCCTAAAGCAACGCCGGTCTCAGGCGGCGCGATTTCAATATCAAAAAATACATCAAAGAAGCTGTCAACATGAAAGTCCTGTGGATTCTCCGGTCTAATTGGCATTGGCTGCCCGGTCGGGTCCATCTTGCCAACCGGAATCCAGGGCAAATGTTCCTGCGCCCCTTCAGGTCGCAATTCTGCAAATGGGTTTGGACCCAGAAACTCATGCAGCATCTCAGGAGGTAGAGCGACAAGATCCATCTGCACTATCTCAGTATTTATCTCGCCATCCTGCTGCTGCCCATCGCCGTTACCATTGCGAAGCTGCATCATCTGAGGCTCCTGTTCCCGTGGATCGGCTGATATCCTGTCCTGTACGTCAAAACCGATAACTGGCACAAAACCGCCGTTAAAGCCATCTGCCAGACGCAGACCGTTAAATGTCCACCAACCTTTCAGATCGATTATGATATTGTGGCAGGTTACTTCAAACTTAAGTCCAAGGTGTATTACTTTGCAATGTTCAATATCAACGCCCCACCATTTAACTTTGATCAGGAACCAGTTCTGGGTTAATTGGCTGGTATCGGGAATGATCTGAATATCGAAAAACGGGAACGGCCCGTCAACATGCTGAACCAACACAGGCGGATTGCCCCAGTTACCATTGGGCAGACCCGATTCAATGCGACCTTCAATGTGGAAATCATTCGCGATTGCGCCGGGTATGTCCATGTGAACGTCAATATTAGTTCCGACAACAATTGGATTTGAAGCATGACGTGTTACAGAAAGCTGACCCCACAAGTTCCATGTCCTGGGAACAATTGTTCCGGGAGGAGGAACATTAGCAGGGCCTCCAACCCAGTTGGCGTTTTCATCAACGATAAACCATTGAACCAGCGTAATATTAAAACCTGGGTTGTTCATGTACCCTGTTGCGACAGGATTGGCCGCGGCAACACCCGGAACAGCGGTGTTGATAGTTATCGTTGTTGGAACCCCCCATTTAATCGGAGCGGTGCTGGAAGCCGGTCCGACTGCCCAGTGCCATGAACGGATGTTACCGTTCATATCCTTCATGCCGAACGACACAGCATTGATCTGACTGCCGGTCGTATTGCTGAATTGAGGAGCAAGTACAGAAATTGTGATCGTGCAGTTCGAAAGATCAGGGTCAACTCCATAGTCATATTCCCACGCACTCGAAAAGGAGCCATCGGGCTGATTGTCGTTACCCCATGCCATTACAAGTCCTTCACCGAGATCTGAGCTTGGACCGCTATGGACATAAAGTTCGCACGGAATAAAATCATTCTGCGGGTATGGGTCGCCTTCAACTAAAAACTGATCCCACTGCACCATGTACTCGTCCCAATCATGGGGCATGACAGGCTGCACCTGACCGTTTTCCAAAGCGTCCTGCCATTCCATTCCGCCCTGGATACTGAAAAATGGGCTACCGGCAACCACAGTGCCGACACTCACGCACAAAAGCAGTGCCATCAGCAAAAACCTCTTCTTCTTTTCCATTACTTTTCCCCTTTCATTTAAAGTTACCATAAATATTAATTGTGATCTGCGCGCAAAGATTACGCAGTTATTTTTTGGAAAATTAAAGATAAAAATAGATAAGAAAACAGCCCTCTCGAACAACACAACCATAACATCATTGCCGATGCCATAACTCCCTCACCTTCCATGTGATCCAATAAATCAGCTTTAAATGAAAAAAAGCTTATATCAAAAACCACTATACGGACCACACTTTAAGAATATTAACGCATCTTTAATATAAGTCAATAAAAAAAGGCCAAAAAAACATAGTTTCCTACTGTGCATAAAGGGTATTTATTTTTTATTGCGAACATTATAGTATCGGTTATAGTAGATATTGGCATTAAACTGCTTTACTAAAAGGAGCGTTAAATGGCTCAATTGCTGATTTCGTTGGCCTTCTTTGCTGGCTTTGAAAGTTCGGGAAAGATCCCGTTTGAATCATTCGAACTTGCATTCAACTATGCCCCTGCATATGCTGATGCCCCTGAAACAAGCCCTGCCCAACAGCGAACTGAAATGAGTAGTTATGATGCTCATCAGGCAGAATTCCAACGTCAAAGACTGCGGGACGAACGTATTGCTACGCGTAGAAATAAATATGGCAAAAAGGCCTCTTATTACTCTGCTAAAACTTATGCCCCTCGCAATTATTCAATCTCGAAGGTCGATCTTTCAAAACAGATCGATATGCGGGTTTTTCAGCCTGATATGACGCTGGATCAGGCTCTCACCGAAATACAAAACGCCGGTCTGCCCCTTGTTATTATATGGTCGGATCTGGAAAGAAATGCATTTATAGACGAAAATACTCCTATAGGACTACAGGCAAGAGGTGTTACAACTATCACTCATGCACTAAAACTGATCCTGCTTTCCGTAGACCAGGGAGGAAGCAAAGTAGGATTTGTTAACGACAATGGCGTTGTCACTGTGGCAACCAGAAACCTCGAAATCGCACATCGGCAATTGAAAGTGTATAACGTATCAGAACTGACAAACCCAGGCTGGTGGTTTCCGCAAAACAACAACAATTCATTTGGAAACTCTCAGTTTGGTAATTCTCAATTCGGCCAGGGCCAAATCGGGACTGCGCGGAACTGATTACCTTGCCGATAACACTATATATAGTAACAATCACCCTATTTCCCGCAACAAGTGGGATTATTCTTGACATATTATTCCGTCAAGCATATCCTCTCATGCTGGTATTTCATAGGATACCGTTTGTGGTTAGTTTATATCGTAATGCACCGTAACTCTTTCATTTTAAGGAAGATAGCCATGTCACAGAAGCTGTTGAGGCCGGGAGGATTTTATCTTCGATCGTCTATGCGCAATAATTTTAATACTTTCATTGCAATACTTGCCGCCTTTGC
>DAOWHR010000439.1 GCA_030641315.1 Anaerohalosphaeraceae bacterium
GAAACAAATGGAAATAAATTTGGTCACATCGTAATGAGAGGCGGAAATGACTGCACGAACTACGGCTCTGAATACGTAGCGTTTACACAGGTTCTGCTCCAAAAAGCAAACATTTCAACTGGGATCATAATAGATTGCAGCCACGCGAATTCACAGAAAGACTATAAAAAACAACGACTGGCCCTATTTGACGTGGCCCAGCAGATACGACAGGGCAATTCATTGATCGCGGGAGTAATGCTCGAAAGCTTTTTAAACGAAGGCAATCAGCAGTTCACTGCCCCGGACAAATTAAAATATGGAGTTTCTTTAACAGACGGTTGTATTGACTGGGATGAAACTGAAGAACTGATTCACCACTTCGCAGAGTTCTAATCGGTGCAGACTAACTGTGTACCGACTTCTTGGGCAGAAAATGTTTTAGTATACTTCAGTGTGTTCGCCTTCTGGTGGAATATTTTTCAGAAGCTTCACAATGTCGTGAATGTCGATCACCCCGTCAAGGTTTATGTCGCCGACAATAAAATCGTTCAATCCGTCGATTGATGTTTCAGGTGATTTGCCGTTGTTGTTCATCAACGCGATAGCATCGTCGATATTAACCCGCCCGTCACCGTTAATGTCATACCACAGCCGCTCAAGTTCTTCATTCTTACTTGAGATTCGCCACGAAATACCGTAACTTTCAACCTTACCCGGCGTTTCCGCATCAGCCGCTCCGCTATGACCGACAACAAGCTGAAAACCTGTATACCCCTTATCGATCTTAACATGAATATGCTCGATATTATCATCGATGCTGTCACTGTAATCGACCAGCACCTGCGCCCCTGGATTAGCGGGATCATCGGCCCACAACTCCAGCCGCAGATCGGAATCTTTTTTGAACAATGCCTTATAAGGATACCTGTCCCTGTAGTGCCTGTTCCACACAAGTGTCGCAGTGAAGTACTCGTCACCATGATCGGCCACATCGATCACATACGAATTTGCGCCTCCTGCTATCTTTTCGACTTCGTTCCTGTCCCAGCCCTTAATCGCTGCTGCGCCAGGCCTGTTCCGCCCCGCCATCAGAAGATCATACGCCGCAGCACCGTCCAGCATCCCTGCTCCCTGAACAAAGTCAAGGCTGAACTCATGGTCGTCATCTTTGGACATGGCCCCTTTGTGCCAATAAGGCAGCTTTCTCGCCGATGTCAGCAGGATCGACCTTACAACACAGTTGCCCGCACGCTTGTTCAAAGCCCCGTTGATTTCAGGATCCCCTTTAGCACCCTGAACAAGCAGAGCAATAGTACCGGAAACCACAGGTGTCGCAAAACTTGACCAGTCTCCGGTCACGTCATAGTTGTCAGCCGACTGAGCATCGGGAACAAGGCAGTTGCCCGGCGCAACGATATCCGGTCCGCAACGCCCGTCAAAACTTGGACCCATGCTGGAATGACGGCTGTTTGGCAAGGTAAAACCGGAGAGACTTTCTGCGGCATCATCGGTCATAACAGAATCGATAACACCTACCCCGATAACGTTCGGCCCGACTCCGGGATAAAGAACACTGTCATACACATCGCTGCCGTTGCCGATCCCCGCAACAACTATCAAACCCTTCTTGTCGGCCAGCCGTTCAAGCCCCCGGCTCCACCATGAATCGAATACTTCACCCACACTCATCGTAAGGATGTCGGCATCGAAAGGTTTACCACCGTAAATATAGTTGCTGACAAAATACCAGAACTCATAAACATCTATCGAAGAATCAGGGCAGGCTCCGGCGTACCTGAACTCGCCAACACCTGACCGAAAGCCTTTTTCATCGCTGCCCGCAAGGATAGCTCCTATCGCCGTAGCGTGAGCCGAAACACCTTTTGCACCTTTGATACTGCTGACAAATGTGATCTCGCCGTCTTTAAAACAGACGTGACCCAGATTGAAAAGAAAATCGTTTTGCGGCTGACCGGAAACGTAAGTCTTGCTCCTGCACACCGTCGCGATCTTTACACCCGCACCCGTCAGGCTCGTCGGCTCACCCTGAAGCTGATGTGTTCCGGCATACTCCAAAGCAAAAGGCTGAGTTGTTACAGCGATCAGTTGCGGAACCAACACACATGCCCACAACAGAACTGTGCAAACCGTAAAAACAGAACAAAATGATTTCGTTTTTTTCAACATATACTATAGCATTTTCAATATTACCAGCAACCAGCTAAATTGTAACAGATATGTGCGTAAAATTGCAACAATTTGTCGAATTTTTTACCAGCTTATTTATCACTGATTCACAACAGTTTATTTCTATTTGATGGTGCAAAAAAGCTGTTTAAAAGCAAATAGCCCATAAAATTAAAGATATGACACGCCCGGCAACTTCCCGTTTCCTGCTGAAAATAACCAAAATATAGGACTTTAATTTCGATTCCTCTTGACTAATTTTTTCGAAACATATATACTTAAGTAGCATAAAGACTTAAGCAATACCAAGACTTAAGTAGTATTAGGAACTCTGGCAGGAGTGGTTCCTGACAGTTTTGCTTGTGTTCACAGATAGAAGCTTTAGGCTCTATCGCTTTCCTGGAGGAAACGGGTGAGCAGGGTGTTTTCGTCAGTTATTGGGTGGTTAGATTCAGCCGTGCTTAGGCACTTGCGGCAAGGGTTTGTTCTGTCCATACTTACCCGTCAGGGATTATCAGCTTTAAACATCATCCCATGTAGAACAGCACGCATCGAAACATCTTTTTTCTTCAGGCAAACAGGTTTTTCTCATTCGTCCCGATCTGTATTTCAATATCCCAACATCAAAAAATCGGCCTCGGCCAAGGGCAGAATCCCTGATTTTGATTTTTTATCTACGATTATTAATTTCCAAGTCAACCAGTCAATTTGAGAAACAGAAAATATGTAAAATGGTTTAAGACATAAAGGAGAATGCTGTGGGAAAAGAAGATACGTCGTAGTCTGAAAATGGGTTATCGTGTTGTATCGTAAATGTAGTTTCATTATTATTATTATTGAGAGGAACATGAAATGAAGAAATTATTGTATTTAGTTATGGCTTTTGTAGCCATGGCATGTTGCTGGCAGTCTACGGCACTTGCCGATTCACCGGTAACTGATGGGCTGGTAAAGCATCTTGACGCCAGTGCCATAACCGGCTTAAGTGATGGTGACCCGGTAGATGTCTGGGAAGATCTGGCAGGCTACGATGATATGATACCGTATGCCGGGGTGCCAACGTATGTGACCGGTGTTATCAATGGTGAGCCTGTCGTGCGGTTTGACGCGACCGGCGGTATGACTGCGACTACTACTGAAACTCATTTCAGTGGTAATGCGGCTCATACTGTTTTTGTCGTATCGATCGCAAATAGCTTTAGCGATAAGTCTCTCTGGCAGATCGGTGAAAATGGCTCTGCACTGTATTCGGCATTCAATCTTGAAGGTGACACTTCGATCGGTTGCCGTATGGGTAACGGTTACAATAAATTTGTCCCCGGTACGGCACATGTTTTGGGCAATACGGAGTTATTTGTCATCTCGCATCAGGGCGGAACCCATACATATAGTAGTTATGCCCTTGATATCAGTGGTGTCGCAGCAGCAAACGCTACGAACAATGCAGGTAACAAGTTGAACATGGCCGCCAGTACCATTCGTGTTGGAAACAGAGATAACGGCGGAACCAGCTTTGACGGAGATATTGCCGAACTTCTGGTTTTCAATCGTTATCTTAGTATTGAAGAGATGAACCAGGTTGGTCTCTATCTCGCAAACAAGTACGGCCTGACAACAAGTTATACAGACAAGGTATTAGTGCATAATCAGAGTCCGGCAAACGGCGCTCTCGTAGGTCAGTTGCTGGAATTGTCATGGGAAGTAGCACTTGCTCAGGGCACACCGACTTTCAAAGTCTTCATTGGCAACGAACCTAACGAAGTCACTCCGGGCACACCTGAATTCATAGCTACACCTGTCGCGACAACACAGGATACTTCAGTTGCTCTGGCTGTTCTCGATCCAGGCACAACGTATTACTGGACAGTAGAAGTTACTGATGACAGCGACACCACCGTAGGCGAAATACTGTCGTTCACAACAAGCGGTAATATTGCAGGCCTCTACCCGGCTGATGGCCAGGCAGACATCGCTAAAGACACGATGGTAACATGGACTGCAGAACCAGCAGGCGCAACCTACATTACCGGCTACGAGGTATACTTCGGCGAAACACTGCCTGGTACACCAAATGCTACTATAACAGAAAACCAGTGGCAGGCTCCGCCATTGGTCGACAACACATCATACCAGGTAAAAGTTGTTAGCCTGCATGAAGGCACACCGGTTGATGAAGCTACATCAACATTTACTGTAGGTACCCTCGTCGGTTACTGGCTGTTTGATGGCGACCTGTTAGACACTGTCGGCGACAACGATGGAACAACTAAGACAGGCAGTGATCCAAACTTCCGCGAAGGTGTCATAGGCGGTGGACAAGCAGTTGATTTCGAAGGAGCTTTGGCGGACAACTATGTTATTATCCCCACTGCGGCACTTGAACCTAAGGGTAACTGGACGATTTCTTGCTGGGAAAGAAGCTATGCAGCAGGCGGCGGATGGGAATCCTTCATGGGTTGCGGTACTGATGGGCATGGATGGGGCACCTTTGAGTTCGGTCGTCTCTACGGACATCGCTATGTATTTGGACTAAACCAGGGCGGCGGATATTATTATACGCCAGATAACTCCAGCTTCCCAAGAGAAGTATGGCATTACCATGCGATCTCTCATGACGCACAAAAGAGAAAGATAGAATGGTATATTAATGGCGCACTCGCACATACATTCACCGGAACAAACGTCACGCTTGCTCCCGATCTAACCGTTGGTAATGTCAAGAGTACCACATCTGCACAACCGTACAACGGTATGATTGACGACTTCAAACTCTACAACAGACCTGTCAGTCTCGATGAGGTCATTACAGAATACGTTAACGGCACAGGCGGAGCTCCGATTCTTCCGGGTCCTGCCAGCGGAACACCTGGTGTCATGTGGGATGTAGTTCTTGAATGGACCGCTTCAGGGGATACTACAGCTCAGGTTCTGGAGATTGGCAAAGAACCTGACTTCTCAGATGCTACATCTTACCCGCTTGCAGCCGATGTCAGAACATTTGACGTAGTTGCTAAAATGGGTGCCAAGCTCGAACTGAACACTTCATACTCATGGAGAGTCACTGCGACACTTCCAGGTGGTGATGTAACAAGCAACGATTGGCTCTTTACGGTTCGTAGTCTGGATACCGACCTTAATGGCGATATCGCCGTTAACGGAGAGGACCTTTCACTGATGGCAGGTATGTGGCTCGATAACTCTATGACAGTCGTTCCAGGAGGATCCGAGTTTGCCCTTATAGATGAGGAAATCTGGGCAGATCCTAACTTCCCGGATGTGGATCCGCAGATCTCAGATTATGACCGCTATATAGCACCAGGCGGCGCTTGGGGAACAAGTCTATTCACAATCAAGACCAATCCTACACCAGGCGATGAGTTTTACACTCCACCGAGCCAGACACTGCTTTGGACTGCTATCGGCCCCGCAGGTACGCAGGAGCTTGGTGGTATTAACTTCCCAGGCGGTACTATTGACTTGACCGGATATGAGAAAATGGGCTTCTGGGTCTATCAGAGAAACACTAGCGGTAACTTCCAGTTGCGTCTTAAAGACGCAGCCGGCAACAGTTACACAACGAAAACCGTTTACGGCATGCAAGTCAATGATGACAAATGGTTTAACTACGAGTGGGATATAGCCGCTTCCGCTCCAGCCGCTCACCATTATGACATCTGGGTTGCCGGCGATATCTTCACAATGGAGTTCGGTAATTTCTACGTGACCAAAGACGGTGTCGAGACCCAGGTTTGTTTGGAATATGCTGCGGCTGTTGAAGACCTCAACACCGACTGCATTGTCAATCTCCTTGACCTTGCCATCATGGCACAGGACTGGCTGCTTGATGCAAGCAACTAGTTGACAAGCTATTGTGATATAACAACAGCTTAGACAGTGAACACCAGGCCGGGACATCTCAGGATGCCCCGGCCTTTATAATGCGCCCCGGCCAGATGCCGATTCTACGTTTTTGATCAATTATTCCCGGACCGATATACCAAATTCTTTGAATGCAATACGTCTATGAACATATATTGGAATATATTATATATTTATATTTTGTATTGACACACACCTACGATATTGTACCATTAGCCATGTACTTATATTCATGAATATTGTACCATTGGTTTTGTGTATTTAATTATGTTTCTCAACATTTTTTTATTAACCAGGCGCTTAATCCGCGCCTATCGAAAAGAAAAGGAGAACAAGTTATGAGATCACATCCTAAAATTACAATATTTACAATTGCTTTATTATTGATGTTTGTATTTTCAACCCCCATTCCAACCTTCGCCGCCCAGGCTACCTATGAACAGGGCTATGTCATCGATCCGCTTATAATTTATTATGGCCCTCCAGCATATGTTTACACTAGTTCTTACGCGCGTTATATGTCGAGCGATCATGACGACACATTAACTAATGATGGTTACGATGATTTGGATTTCCGTGTAGTCGGTGGAAATTATTATCATCAAGACGATAACACTCTGTCATATTCATGGTCTTCTACCATCGGCAGTTTATCCGACTACGATGGCCCAACTTCAACCTGGACGGTCCCTTCTTATGCTTGTTCAGGCTATATAACACTAACGTGCGATGACGATGGTTCGTATTATGATGACGATCCGGTTCAAAAAACTCTTAGTGTTACCGTAGTTAAGCAATATGAAGCGCTGACGGCAATTACAGATGTCGCAATTTCAAGCTCACAATTCGAAGACGGCGACACTGTATATTCCGGCCAGACCTACCTGATTCAGTGTAATGTATGTACAGACAGCGATACACATAATCAGATTATTAGTAGTGGAACCGCCCTTAACAGTCACACAGACAGCGACACCATAAAATATTCATGGTCGGTAACAAACGGTACATTGTTAGATCTCAACGATGGCTCTGGAGGGAATTACAAGTTATGGACGCCTTCAACAACTGCCTCATCAACAGATATTACCATTACAGTTCACGATGATTACTCTCCTTATTACTACAATGACACAAATAAAAGTGATTCCATAACGGTTAATCTGTTTCATTCTAATATATTATATGTTGATAAAAACGCAACATCCGGGGATGATGACGGCTCTTCCTGGGCCAACGCATTCAATGACCTCCAGGATGCCTTGGATCTTGATTATCAAGGCGTTGAGATATGGATTGCCGACAGCACTTATACGCCTGGTACTTCACGGTCAGACTCATTTATATTGCCGACAACAGTTAATATCTATGGCGGTTTTGAAGGATTTGGCGGTGCTGAAGAATCCTCGAAATGGGAAAGGGATTGGGTTGCAAATCCGGTGGTTTTAAGTGGTGAAATTGGTACTTCAGCTGCTACAGACAACTGTTATTGTGTTGTTACATGCGACACTACTACTACTGAATTCTATATAGATGGCGTAATCATCTCCGATGGTTACGGTGCTATAGATGGCGCAGGCATGTTGGCTACTTGTGCTGGAGTGATTAAAAATACTGTCTTTGAGAATAACACCACCACAACCTATGGCGGCGGCCTAAGAGTTGAAGACGCTGTTTACAAAGTATTTTTGACTAATTGCATCTTCAACGACAATGCAAGCGCATACGGCGGTGCCATAAGCTCTGATGATTCATGGATAACTGCATACAATTGTCTCTTCGTTAATAATGAAGCCAGCACTGCTGGTGGAGCTATTCATTTTTCACATTTTCATGGAATTGGTATTGAGAAGCATTTGGAAATGTACACCTCGACATTGGCTGGAAATTCCGCCGGCACAAAAGGCGGCGCCATTGCGTTTAATGCCACTCTGTCGAGTACTATTATAGCATGGTTTAACAGCACAATAATCTGGGGCAATTCAGCAACAACAGGACCGAATGTCGATTCTTATGCAAATGATTCAGATATTATCGCCACTTTCAGATACTGCGATGTTGAAGACGGGATAACAACGCCGGGATTCTCAGAAACCGAGGTCGGTACTGGCGGCGCCACAATGTATGACGTAGCTGGCAACATTGATTATGATCCGGCATTCCTGGACGATACCGAACCCAAAGGAACTGACGGATTATTCTTCACAACTGACGATGGCTTTGAACTGACAGAATACAGTTATTGCATCGATGCCGGTGACAATGACACAATAGCACACTTAAAAGCTGACATCACTAGCGTGATCAATAGAAAAATTGACGACACAAACGTAACTGACACAGGCAACGGAACCGCTCCGATCATTGACATCGGTGCATATGAATTTGGAGACGATGAACCCGATGCTCCCGACATCCTTGTCATGTGCTGGATCAATGAGTCTCGTTACGGTCCGACACCACCGCATGAAACATACTATTCAGATTCAGATCTATATGATGAACACTTGGATTATTATATAGATAATATCTTGCCTAATTTTGATGTTGTTTCTGGTTGTCTCGTTCCGAATTCAACTATTATCGACGTATTACCATCAGGATGGCCTGAGCCATCCGATATTAATGTTGAACTGTTCTCCATGACACCGGATCGGGATGACTTCATAGATGCATTTTACGATTTATGCGATGGGGTGACACCTCAGTATCTTTTGCTCACGGTTGATAGTTCGGGTTCTATGAGTTCCGTAATGCTTGAACCAGCATACAGTAATTTTATCAAATGGGCCAAGGAGACATACGGTGTTGACTTTGTTAAGGATACTAGGACTTTTTTTGATCAGGCATGGGTCAATGAGATTTCATCAATCATTGAGGATAATTTCGAATAACGTCTATCGTATGGATACTGATTCATCCAATTGAGATTTATTTTAGTCATTGCTTTTAACTGGCCCCCGGCAACAATTCCGGGGGCCTTTTTTTGTGCATTGCTGCAAAATCAAACTACTGAATTTAAAACATCCGGCCATGGACCGGCAACAATCGAAACCGCATGTTTTTTACCGATTTGGTACATAAAAACTCTTGAAAAATGAACTTCCGAAGTTCGAGATCGTATTATTATGTGACGGTTTGACGAGTGAGGCATGTTTGATCTCTCGCTTTCCTGTGAGAAATTAAGCTTGGTATTTTTATCGTCATCCCAGGGTTTTTTGCGGGCAAAGAAGTGTGTGGTTACACCAATTCTATGGGGTTTACTTTTCAAAAAAGCTTCTGTGAAAAGTGAAAAAAAATGTCGTTTGAATTAAAAAATATAACGCTGCCTTCTACAAATAAACGTATAAATGTTAGAGGAAATAACAATGCAGATACGGAGGGCAATAAAATGGACAGAACAGAAAGGCAAAAAAACTCGGACATCCTGACACGTCTTCTAAAACGCATCGGCCAGGGAGAGGACCCGGGATCGTTACGAAAAGAAGCCACACGGCTGGCACCGGTCATCCACCCGACAGACTTCGCAACGGCCAAGCGGAATCTCATCAGGGCAGGCTACTCTGCCCATCTTGTACGTCAACTCTCATCGGCGTTCATGCTCCTCGGGCTGCTCGAGGACCAGGGCGCTGCCATAAAGGCAAAACTCCCTGAAAACCACGTACTCAAAATGGTAATGGCAGAGCACGATCTCGTACGATGCTTTATCTCGGACCTTCAGCAGTTAGCGGACCGTATTGACAAGCTCGACAATATGACAGATGTAGACACGCACTTCCGCAGACTCAGCCACATCGTAGAACACCTCGATGGCATGGAAGAACATATCCAGCGTGAGGAAGATGTCATATTCCCGTACCTGAAAAAACACGGATGGGCAAGTCTCTGCGCAACGGCACAGAGTGAACATGTCTACATACGTGTAGCGGTCACTGACATGATCGACCTCATCAGCGAATTCAACAATAATAAGTTCGCACAGTTCAAGGCAAAACTCAACTCCACGACAAAATACCTCTGCCCGCTGGTAAGGAAACATCTGTTCCAGGAAGAGTGCGTGCTCTATCCGATCGCCATAGAAGTCATCAAGGAAAGCTCCGTCTGGCAGAAAATGAAAGATATATGCGACGAGATCGGCTACTGCGGAGTACATCTATAAACTTCAGCCGCCTTCCAAAAATAATTGCCCCCAATGGATACTATAACTCCTCTTTCTCGAACGCATTTTCCAGCTTCTTAGGTTCAGCCGCCCCCATAATTTGACGAGATATGATTAGTTTCTTATAGTTTCTCTGTACAACGATAAGCAGCTAAAAAATGTTCCGATAATAAGTTGGAAGAAATATCAATGAAGAAGATTTTTAATACATGGTCGATCCTTCTGATTGCAGCTGGGCTGTTGGGCCTTGCTGTATTACAGGGTGAAAAGATCATCGAGGCAAAAAAACTTCAGCCATATAAAGAGATGTTCAGCGATGGAACTGACACTTTTTTTGCTAAGTTTGAAAAATATTTGACCACGGCAAATAATCAGGAAATGACCTCAGAGATGCTCGTTGAATATGGGAAAAAGCAAAAAGAACTTACCGAAAACCAGAACAACATGTTAATGGCGGACCTGGACACGCTCTCATCAGGTGAAAAACAGCCCTGCGTACTGGCAGATATGAAATATGGCTCAACCTGGCAGGAAACTGTAGAATCTCACAGAAAAAAAGAAGGATTGCTTGAATTTTCACAAATATCGGCAATAGTCAGCTTCGCAGCTGGTTTTGTAATTGCGGCATGGACAGCTGTCGCAAGTATAATGTCCGGCATCACAGCCAAAAGAGCCAGGAAAAAAACTGAAGATAAACGCCTCAAACTAACTCAGGAAGCTCAATTCAAACCAATTGAACAGATTATACCCGACATTAAGCCTGTCACTGACGAAGCCAAAATCGAATCCGAAAATACACCTGACAAAACTCAGGAAACTCCCATCGAGATTTCAGCGGCCCAAACACAGGACAGCTCCACTCAAAGCGATGATCCCGAATCCGGCGAAGAACAAACCAATAAGGAAACGGCAACAAGTCAGTTCGGAAAATACAACAAAAGCCGCCTCCATGAAGCCGGGCTGACATCCATCAAATTTGGCGCAGAAACAGCGAACGCACTTACGCCCATCACACAAAAATCAAACATGATGTCCACCGCACCTGTAAACAAGTCGATTTCAGACCTTAGCGAGCAGGTCTCGGCAATAAGACAGTTCGCCACTCAGCAGCAGGACCGTGTCAGGCAGCTGCAGGACGGATATGACTGGAGCATCATAAAACGTTTCTGCATTAGAATAATAAGATGCATCGACAACCTCAACGGTCGTATTGAAAATGAAAACAACAACGGAATCAAACCTGAGACTCTTGAGGACATACGTGACGAGCTGATTTTCGCACTTGAGTCAAGCGGCGTCGAACAGTTCTCGCCACCTCTCGAAAGCGAGTACAAGGGCATCGAAAAATATGCCGAAGCTCTCCATAAAAGAGAGTATACAGATAATGAAAAACTCACCGGAAGGATCGCTAAGGTCACCAGACCCGGATACCAGTATGTTGTAAGCGAAGAAGAAGTGAAAATAGTAAGATGCGCCCAGGTGATACTATACGGCCATCAGATAACTGATACAGTTGGAGTATAATAAAATGAATAACATAGTAGGAATAGATTTAGGAACAACATTTTCGGCTATTGCGATACTTAATACCATCGGAAAACCCGAAATAATCCCGAATGCCGAAGGAGAAAGAATTACTCCTTCAGCCGTATATTTCGACGACGAAGACTCGACCATAATACGGGTCGGTGTTGAAGCTGTCAACTCAAGGCAGCTAAACCCAGACCGTTCCGTGCGATGGATAAAACGGCACATGGGAGACAGCAACTTCCGAAAGGACGTCGACGGCAAAGACTGGAGCCCACAGGAGATCTCCGGACTTATCCTTCAAAAGCTCAGACAGGACAGCAGCATTGAAGATCGAAAGATCAAAGAAGCTGTCATCTCCGTCCCTGCGCATTTTGATGAAGTACGGCGCAAAGCGACAATGGACGCCGGAATTCTCGCCGGCCTCGATGTTATAGCAATCGTAAATGAACCAGTCGCCGCCGCGCTGTACTATGCGACAACACACAACATCAGCGGACGGGTACTTATCTTCGACCTTGGAGGCGGAACATTTGACGCGACGATTCTGGATGTCAACGGCACCGAGATTAACATCATCTGCTCACAGGGCGACCACGCACTTGGAGGTATAGACTTTGACAGGAAGATACTCGAACTCTTCGAGTCTGCATACAGAGAAAAATACGGAGTTGAGCTGATAACAAACAATGAAGAAAGAGCGAAATACGAAGATGAAGCCGAAGACGTCAAAAAAACGCTCTCACGCAGAACCATCGCAAAAAAAATACTCTACGGCCAAGCCGGTAGTCTACGCGTTGAGATCACACGAGATGAGTTTATCGATGCGATCTCACCACTGCTCGAAAGGACGGACATACTGCTCGATGTGATACTGGAAGAGTCGAAGTCACAGCCTTCCGACATTCACAAGGTTCTTCTCGTCGGAGGCAGCACACGTATTCCCGCGGTTCATGAACGCCTTGAAAAAAAGTTTGGCTTTGCTCCTGAGGTCGCAGTTAACGTTGACGAGTGCGTTGCCCTCGGCGCTGCCATACTTGCAGGCCTTACAAAAATGCGTACCGAGCCTTCGGAGGTCTCAGCCGGAGTTGCAGGCGGACTGAAAGATGTAAAACTAACCGATGTATGCAACCACAGCTACGGAACGATATCGGCACCTTACGATGAAGAAACTGGCAGACATGTCATCGCAAATTCGATCATCCTGAAAAAGAACACTCCACTCCCATGCGAAGCTTCGCAGACATTCTACACCATGGTCGAAGATCAGACTGAGCTTCAGCTTACAGTTACCCAGGGCGAGGACGTTGACCCAGATTATGTCAACAAGATCGCTACCGAGATTTTCCAGATGCCTCCAGGCCGAACCGCAAACAGGCCAATACATGTGACATACAGCTACGACCTGAACCAGAGGATGCACTGCTCCTTCGAAGACGAAGATTCGGGAACCAAACTTGAAGTAGATTTCTCTATGAAAGATGAGGACGATCTCGAAGAACAGAACGAAAATATCAACTCTGAACAGTTCAATAAATTTAATGTACAATAATTGAACTCAACTGGAGCACTATGGCAGGCGTAATACTGGTTTTGATAGTTCTGATCATGTGGGCAAGTCTTGCTTATACGGTATATAAGCACAAGACAGCCGCTAAATGTCAAACCGCGCCGAAAGAATCCCAGATCGACGACCGCCTTCACTGCCGCATCGAGATTGTTCCAAGCACCGACCTGCGGGATCCGTCAGATGTTTTTGCCGTAAAGATTCGGGGCCTGATATGCGCTCCGGAACCATCGCACAAAGCAGACATAGAAGTTTTCATCGACGACATCACACAGGGCAACGAAAGCAGCCTTCCAGTTCTATGCAATATCAAGCATTGGCAGATGGAAGATTCGCCGGCGTTTTGCTACAAAGCAAACTACGGCAGAATTCCCCACCAGAAGTCCACACTGACCTACTGGACAACTGTTGTAAAACCTTCATTGAACATGCTTTCACTCCCGAGACACGGCGAAAGAAAGCTGCAATTCAGCGTTTCGTTGACCTCATCTGAGACAGGCAATGTTCTCGCTCAAGCCGCGGCAGTCGTCAGCTATAACAATCCAAACGCAGGATACCTGGACATCGAAGAAAGCCATCGCCTCACAGAGGCACTGACAATACATCTCGCTCTTGCTGTCAATCAGCAGGACCAGGCAGCACTCGACAAGGCACATCAAGTCATCGACAGCTGGATAGAGGCCAAAACCGCCCAGTGTTCGCCCGACATGACCGAACACCTCAATCAGCGGCTAACGTCCTCACTTTCAGAGGCCATCGAAGCCTCAAAGGACGACAATAAACTTGACACCGACTCAATCTGCCAGCAACTAAGAAACATCGCAAGCCAGGCTGACAAACTCGCGGCAATGGAACTTACTCTGCGTGCGGCCAGCCCGTCATTCACTGCCGACATCAAACAAACTCAACAACTCCAGTGGCTCAAAGACGCACTGGAGATCGACGATGACAAGTTCCGACTGCTCTGCCAGAAAATACTGCCTCTAAACGCACAACAAAGTAAACACATGGAATTCATACTTGGAATAAACCACGACATGGACGACGACACTATACGCCTAAAGCTCAACGATGAATACAAACGCTGGAACGGCAGAGTAAACCACCCCGACCAGGAAATACGCGACAGGGTAAAATTCATGCTAGAACTAATAGCAAACGCCAGAACAAAATGTACAAAACCCACCGCGGTAAACTCATAAAAAAACCGGCTCCTCCAAATTCAAAGTGGTCAAGAACTTCCCGAAAAAGATACCTGACACCCTCCGGTTTACCCAGATGTTAAACATTGTGACTTGGAAAGTGGAAATATCTTGACAATTCAAGATTGTTTCAGTGTAATTACTGGTGTCATACAAAGACAGATTTGTTTTTTGGACACTTAAATGGAAAATGTCAGCCAGAAGAATCGTTCAGGAAAAACACGATGGGATATTTAATTATCGCAGGTTACTTACTACTTCCTCCTGTTTTAGCCTTATGGTCTTATCATTTAGTGAAAAAATGCAAAACGCGTTCAAACATCGTCCTCCTTACACTTCTGTCTCTTGCAGGGATTATTGTCGGAATATATTTCGGTTTCATTTACGAATATTATACAGGCCCATCTGTAAGATCATGGAGTTTCCCAATCCCCGGCGCTACTTTAGTCAAAGAGGGAGACGAGTGGGTCGATTACATTCTTGTCATTCCTGTCACAAACATGCTCTTCATCGCTTCTTTCTTCCTGATCCCGTTTGTTGCGGGAAACTATCTTTGCAGGATTATTCCAAAACGACACCATTCACCTGGAGTTAAACATTAACACATAATTAAACCGTACCCTTTGCTACTGCCCCCTTACAGCATACCGCAATCTTGCCGATGCGCTTCTTGGGTTTTTCTGTATCTCTCTCATTGTCGGTTTTATTGCCTTTTCCGAAATGCTTTGATACGTTCCGTCTTGCAGTCCTGTCTCGAATGCGCTTTTGACCAGGTTGTCTTCTCCGCTGTGAAAACTTATTATCGCGATCCTGCCGTTGGGTTTCAAACACGCTGGCGCCTTTTCCAAAAGTTTTTTCAGCGATCCAAGCTCGTCATTTACAAGAATCCTCAGCGTCTGAAATGTCCTCGCCGCCGGATGCAGCGAACCAAATCTTGACGCTTTCTGCTTCTTTTTCCAAGTCTGCTCCGTCAGTCCCTTTGCGTTGAACACAAGCCGCACAAGCTGATCGACCATCGTGATCGGACTGCTCTGCCTCTGCCCGACGATCCACTGAGCGATTATCCTGTGATCAGGCTCATCGCTCAGCTCCCACAGCGACTTCGAAAGTTGCTCCTCGCTAAGTTCCGCCAGCAGATCGATCCCGGTCTTTTCAAGCCGGTCGTCCATCCGCATATCAAGCGGCCCGTCTGCCTTGTAGCTTATCCCGCGCGATGCGGTATCGACCTGCATACTTGATACGCCGATGTCGGCAAAAATAATATCGAAACCATCTGACCCTTCATCGTGGAACACCTCATCGATCTCTGCAAAATTCTTCCGATAAAAAGCCGTTGCGATGTCGAACTTCTTCAGCCGCCATATTGTCTTGTCGAACTCTTTGCCGTCCACATCCAGCCCGATGTATTTACCCCCCTGACCGAGCCTCTTCAAAAACTCCGCCGCGTGCCCGCCGTACCCAACCGTACAGTCAACAACAACATTCGACCGCTTCGGCGCCAAGTATCCCAGAACCTCCTTAACCATTACAGGCACATGCGTCCCCACAACAGTCTTACCCTTGGCACGGATCGGTTTATTATAAGTGTTTCTTTTACTGGTTTGAGATTTCATCTGCAACAGCTTCCCTGCTAAAGTCCAAGTCTTTGAGCCTCATCCTCAAGGCCGTATCGTTTCATTTTCTTATAAAGCGTCGTCCTGTTTATATCCAGCAGCTTCGCAGTATTCTTCCTGTTCCAGTCATTAGCCTCGAGCGCCTTCCGGATGAAGGCTTTTTCCGGGCCTTCAAGTGATTGTTTAAGACTAACACCATCACTGGCGAGGTGTTTTTCGACATCCCTCTGTGAGGCAATAGAAGGCGGCAGATCGTTAACATCGACATAGCTGCCCTTGCCCAGAAGAACCGCACGCTCAATCACGTTTTCAAGTTCCCGAACATTGCCCGGCCACCCATAGCACCTCAAACACCCCAGCGCCTCGTCATCTATCCCGATCTTAGCCCTGCCGTGAGTCTCGCAGTATCTTTCAAGAAAACTCCGACAAAGCAGTTCGATATCCGCAACCCTGTCAGCAAGCTTAGGAAGATTGATCGTTACAACATTTATCCTGTAGAACAGATCCTCCCTGAACCGCCCTGCTTGTACTTCCTGCTCAATATCTTTGTTCGAGGCGAATATCACACGCGCCCTACTGGTTATCGTCTCATTGCTCCCGACCGGCTCGAACTCCCTGTTCTGCAGCACA
>DAOWHR010000104.1 GCA_030641315.1 Anaerohalosphaeraceae bacterium
AAAGTACTCAAAAAAGTTGAGCCAGACCAAGGAGAATGGAGATAATCCAAGATCCGGCTCAGGAGGAGTGTGAACATCTTTAGATTTGAGCCAGACCCAAGAAAACTGGGCCTAACTCAAAAGGAACATGCACTAAAGTATACTGCTCAAAATCAGGACTTTAGTTAGTAAGTCTCTATATAGATATGTCGCCAGAACATTTTTTTTCACAAAAAAGTTATAAAATAACACAAAAAAGACAAGTTTGAGCAATGAAGACGCAAAAAACGTGTCCGATGGCAGGCCTGGATCGAAGTTTCGGTGTGCCTGCGATGCGGCAGAGTGATTATGCCAGGGTGACGGTCATGTTAATATTGCTGATTTGCGTAAATGGTGTGAACATTATCTTGAATAGGAGATTGTTTAGCCTGGTTTGTTAGGTTTTTTGTCCCTGCGCTCGCGCTTCGGGCTGCTGTTATTGGGTTACAATCTTGTTATTGGGCCAAAAAGCTGGTTTATCAATTTGGTTGACTGATGGGGCGGGTTTTGTTAGAATTGGCTTAGTTTTGCAGGGGTGGCTGGTTCTGGTTTGGGCCGGTCTGAGAAGATACCCTTTGAACCTGATCAGGGAAGTTCGGTAATTTTGCCGGGCGTACCTGCGTAGGGAAGCTGTTATGTATAATGTTTTTATGATAATGACGCTTCCTGTTTTGGGAAGTGTTTTTTTTTGGAGTGCGATATCGCACTTTAAATTGTTAACCATTTTCATGAATATTTTGAAGCAGGGCCAGTGTGTTGACTTTTGATTATTATTTTGCAGTTTCAGGGCAATAATCGGAGATGTGATAAATGAATTTGCTTTCAATCAGGCCCTTTTGCGTAGAATAACGAAAATAAATTACAGAAATTAAGATTTTGGGGTTTTAAATATGGCTACTCAGTTAGAGGTTGCTCGGTCTGGGCAGATCAGCGAGGCAATGAAGTGTGTCGGACAGATAGAGAATCTTGATCCGAAGTTTGTACGTGATGAGATCGCCGCGGGGCGGCTTGTGATACCTGCTAATACGGTTCATCTTGCTGGTAATCTAGTGCCTGCGGGAATCGGGCGTGCTTGCAGTGTTAAAATCAACGCGAATATTGGCGCGAGCGATATACGGTCATCGCTTGCAGGTGAGATCGATAAAATGAAGATGGCTATCCGGCTTGGTGCTGACGCGATGATGGACCTTAGTACGGGCGGTGATCTCGATGAGATACGGCGGCAGCTGCTTAGCCATTGTACCGTGCCGTTCGGGACGGTTCCGATCTATGAAGTGATCGTTGACAGGGCGGTTGAGGATATTGATAAGGATACGATACTGCGGGTTGTCGAGAAACAGGCGAGGCAGGGTGTTGATTTCTTTACGATACATGCGGGACTGCTGAGGGAGCATATCGATTTGATCAAGAGCCGTGTTTGCGGGATCGTGAGCCGGGGCGGTTCGCTTATTGCTAAGTGGATGGTTCATCACAACAAGCAGAATCCGCTTTATGAACTGTTCGACGATCTTTGCGATATTATGCGTGAGTATGATGTTTGTTTTTCGCTCGGTGACGGGCTGCGGCCTGGTTGTATCGCTGACGCGACTGATGAGGCTCAGATAGCTGAACTTCGGGTTCTTGGCGAGCTTACGCAGCGAGCACAGGAGCGTGGGTGTCAGGTTATGGTCGAAGGGCCTGGGCATGTGCCTTACGACCAGATCAAGTATAATATGGAGTTGCAGGCGGAAATATGCAACGGCGCACCGTTCTATGTGCTTGGGCCGTTGGTGACAGATATTGCACCGGGGTACGACCATATCACTTCGGCGATCGGTGGGACCGCGGCGGCGTTTTACGGTGCATCGTTTTTGTGTTATGTAACGCCGAGAGAGCACCTTGGGCTGCCGGACGCTGAGGATGTTCGTCAGGGTGTGATAGCTTCGAAGATCGCGGCTCATGCGGCAGATGTGGCAAGGGGATTGCCCGGCGCGAGTGACCGTGACCGACGGCTGAGTACGGCAAGGGCGAACCTTCAGTGGGATAAGCATCTGTCTGAATCGATGGACCCTGAGACAGCTCAGCGGATGCATGATGAGGCCAGCGTGAAAAGCAATATGCCAAGCGCGGGCAAGGATGCGGATTATTGCACAATGTGCGGGCATGACTGGTGCAGTGTGCGTATCAATAAGGAACTGCGAGAAGCAAAGTGAGCTGTCAAGTTCTCATTGAGTCAATTTCAATGAAAGCTATCGGCAGGAATATCATTACCGGGAGCCAAGCCCAAATTTCGGGTCTTATCTGGTTGAAGATCACTTCGGTCGCGACCATTTTGCAAATGAATGTTACCGCGAAGCATGATGCTGTGATCAGGAAGCTTTTTAGTATTGCGGTTTTCATAGATTTAGGGTCACGGCAGACAAGAACCGGCAGCGCGACCAGCAGCATTATTATGTTTATGATCGGGTCGGTGATCCGGTTTTGTTTTTGCGCGATGAGCGATGCGAGATCCTTTGTTCTTGCCCCTTTTTCAAGAGCCGAAAGCTGTTTAAGGCTAAGCAGTTCCAGGAAACTTTCCTGTCTTTTGAGCGGGACGATCTCTGGTGTGAGGTCGGAGATGTAAAATGTTCTCGGTTCCGGTTTGAACTGCATTTCACTGTTTTGGATGTCTGACGATATCTTATCGTATCTGCCGTTTTTGAGTCTCCAACCTTTATTTTCGTAGTCGTATACTGCACGGTCGGCTTTCATCCATCCTTTTGTTTTCCACTTGTTTGCGCTAATTTTTTCTCTGATGATTATCGCGAGGTCCGTCATTGTTGCCGTGCCTTCATCGTAATGACCGGTGCATATGCGCGACCCTTTGCTGTCCTCCATGAACCAAACGCTGTATGCCTGGCTGCCTGTGATGGAGTCGTGTGTCCTTACGAGTTTGTTTGCCAGTCGCGGGATTATAAGTTCCTGATCGATAATGAGCAGTCCGGTTAAGAGAGTTGAGAGGATTATGATCGGAGCAATGACGCGTTTTAGACTTACTCCGGAAGCCATGATGGCAATCAGTTCATTGTTTTTTGTCATTCTTCCGAGAGAGAATACGGCAGCGGTAACCGTTATAAATCCTGCGCATTCTCTGAAGTATAAGGCACTTTGAGCAGTGTAGAATATGAATATCCTGGACAGTACCTGTATTGGGCCGTCCTCGACAGTGATAACCTCGCCTTCCTGTGAGATCTGTTTTGGGGGCTCTGCGAATTCGTCGAGGTTTACGAACAGGTCGACAACGATTATCAGTCCCATCATTACCATCAAAACGATGACGTATCCGATAAGGAAATTTTTGGCAACATATTTATCTAGTATTTTCATAGTTATATAAATATCTGATTAAGTTTTGAGCATTTTACGATATATCCAGAGAGCGGCGACTGAAAGCAGCACGAGGCCAGCCCACATGACGATGATACCAGTTATTTCCGGCATTGATTCGTTTTTTGTTGTGGTCAGCTGTTTTCCTGACATCATAAATACGACGAGTATTCCTGCAGGTATGGCACTGGCTCCGAAGGCGCTGAGGAGATGTCCACCTCTGAATTTTATTCCGAGCGCGATGCTGATCAGTACGATGGATATGCAACCGAGTCCGAAGACGAGTCTTGAATGTACCGCTGCGAGAATATATTTGTTTGTCTGCCAAATCTTATAGTCTAATCTTTCAAGTTTTTCAACAAGTTTCGGTGTTGGCGTCAGATCGGTTTTTTTCAGGACGGTTTTGAGGTCAGCCAGGAGATTGTCGTCATTAATAGAATTTATGACGGATGCTGGAATTGCGATCGATCTAATGACTTTTTTTGCAGCAACACCTTTTATTCCTTTGCCTTTGTCCCATGTCGGGCTTTGCAGAATCATTTCAAGTTTTGCATCTGCCGTGTTGTTGTTAAGCTCGATGAAGGCTGATTGGCATTGGTAAGTGCATATGAGGTCATCGAGGACCTTGTCGACTTCAAAGAGTTTTATGGGGCCTACGAGTTCGATCTTCCAATTGTCAAGCGGCTTACATCCTTTTGCAGTGAACATGAATTTCATGATGTCATTTGTAAGCGGATAGAATTCATCGATGCCTTTTTCGAACTTAAGGTTCATTTCTCTTGCGAGCATTTCAGTTATTAGCTGTGCCCTTGCATCCATTGCCAAGTCTTTCACGGGTTTGAATTTCATCATGTCGCTTTTGATCTCTTTGATGCGGTCGATCTTCTGGAAATTGATATCATCGCTTAGGAGCGGCGGGAAGGATGTTTCTATTGGCAGTACTCCGTGGTGCGACTGTTGGCCGTATTCGTCGATCCTGTTGTAATCGGTAGCGACAACAGTGACCTTATTATGATTTGCGGTTCCTTCGATCTGCACCAGCGTTTTATCAGTGGTTATCATCATGTCAGGAGAAGTTTTTTTTGTCCTTATGACGATTGTGCCTTCCAGAAGGTTTTCACTTGGGATCGCATTGTCGGCGTAGATAATGAATCCTCTTTCGAGTTCGCAGAAGCCTTTTCTCTGCAGGTTTCTAAAAAGCATCTGTTTTGCGTTTGCCTTTATTGACATTTCCGCTCGCTGGACGAATGCAGGTACAACGTAGAAGCTGAGAATAAGTGATGTAATGGCGACGGTTATTGCGAGACAGAGGCCGGGATAAATGAGAGTCATCAGGCTGACTCCGCTTGCCCGGCATGCATCCAGTTCGTTGTCACTTGCGAATCGTCCGTAGATCAGGGCGGCAGCGAAAATGGCACCTATGGGCAGAACGAAGGTTAGTGTTATTGGTAGAAAGTATCCGTAGAGGTGCAATGCCTGGTCCGGGCCAACGCCGTATTTTTGTATCGGGCGCAGCATCATTACGGTGCTTAACATCAGTGTCATCGCTGCGGATGAGAGGATGAAGACCTTTATCAACTCACGAAATATATATCTATGAAGAGTGAATACCATTTTGGCAATATCTCACGAAAACGTACTGTCATAAAGAACCTGGCTGAGCCAGGACAATCATTATTGAGAGTATTTTGGCCTAAATGGTTGGAATATGCAACAGGTTTTTGGCCTGTTGGTTCAAGATGCGGCTTATTTATGAGATATACTTATTGTTTAGCGTTGGGCGTTGACAGCATTTATTATCGCAGTTAAGTCGTTCGGGACCTCTATAGGTGGGTTGCTGAAAGGTCGATTTGAGTCTTTGTGGTATGTTACTGTCGCGGTCGGGTCCTTGAGGACATGGCCTGTGAGTATGCATGCTACAGTTTCATCGGTTTTGATAGTGCTGTCGGCAAGGAGGTGTTTGAGTCCGGCGATGGTAGCCGCAGAGGCGGGTTCGCAACCGAGTCCATAGAGTCCGACCTGTGCCTTGGCATCGAGTATTTCTTCATCTGATACTGAAAGTACCACGCCATTGCAGGCATCGAGAGCACGGAGGCACTTTTTGAGGTTTACGGGCCTTGATATTTCGATGGCTGATGCGCAGGTGTGCGGCGAGTAGTTTTGCGCGGTCAGCTGCGAGTAGTATTGGTCGATTACGGAGGTATCGACGAGGCCGTTGTTCCAGCGTAGTTTTTTTTCGTTGAATAGGTGGTCAAGAGTGTTTGCGCCTTTTGCGTTTATTACTGCCAATCGCGGTATCCTGTCGATCAGGCCGAGTTGCTTGAGTTCAATGAATGCTTTTCCGAATGCGCGGGAGTTTCCGAGGTTGCCGCCTGGGCAGATGATCCAATCGGGTAGATTGAAATTCAGGCCTTCAATGATGCGGTACATAATCGTTTTCTGGCCTTCAAGGCGGAATGGGTTCAGGGAGTTGACCAGGTATATTCCGAGTTGGTCGCAGACGTCCTGTACCTGTTTCATGCAGTCGTCGAAGTCACCCTGTATCTGAATCGTGTGTCCGCCGAAGTCCATCGCCTGGCTTAGTTTGCCGTAAGAGATGCGTCCAGAACCGATGAATACGGTGCATTTCATGCCGCAGCTATGTGCGTATAATGCCATCGATGCTGATGTGTTGCCGGTTGAGGCGCAGGCGCTTGCTTTTGCGCCTACCATTTTGGCATGGCTAAAGGCAGCTGTCATTCCGTTGTCTTTAAATGAACCTGAAGGGTTCAGCCCTTCGTATTGCAAGAAAAGGCAGTCGTTGTTCATTCCTAACTGTTCGGCGAGCAGGTTGTTTTTCTGCAGGATCGTCTGGCCTTCTCCTACTGTGACCTTGTTGCTGTCGTGGCAAAAGTTGAGGAATTTTCTGAAACGCCAAACTCCTGAAAAGTCGAGCGGATTATCGCGGTTTGCCCATTTACTGGTGAAATCGGACAGCTTTGAGGGCAGTTCGACTTTGTCCCAGTCGTAAACTATATCGAGCAGGTCTCCGCAGTCGGGGCATTTGAACAGTGTTTGTGAGCATTCAAAAGTGGATCCGCAGGCAGGGTTTATGCACTTTTGGTGCGCTGTTGCTGCGTGAGTTTTCTTAATATTTTGTGTTCCAAGCATAATTACATATGGACGTATGCTTCCTGACTTATTGCCAGGGTGTATATCGGCCAACTTAGGAATTGACTTCAT
>DAOWHR010000099.1 GCA_030641315.1 Anaerohalosphaeraceae bacterium
TGGTCAAAATAGGCAAAATAGGCAACCCCAGAAATTGAATTCTTGCTCTTGACAGATCGACAAACTCCAGTACATTTTCGCGCATTTTCCGATCAAATCAGTAACTTTTCGACCAAAACAGTGCAATTTACTGCAATTTTACCCCAAAAAAGTGAAGTTACCCATCTTAACAAACCGCGTTTTCAGCTCAAAAACGCATATTACCCCAAAAACTGTCCCGCCTTACAAACCTGTCCATGCCCCCCTTTTTTAACCTCGCAATCCCTGCTTTCCCGCTGAGGTCGCTCGTCACTTTGTCGAGAAAAGTAAGCTGATTGTTTTAGTCATTGAGTTTTTTTCGCAAAAAATGGCCTTAGTTTCATCTCTGTTTTTTGGGTTGAAACGGGCGAAACTGCTTATGTTTGGGGGTTATATTTACGATAGATAGTGTATAGGTCTATTGGGGCTTATTGCGGTTGTGTATTGTAGGTGACAAATAATGGATATTAGCAGTAAAAACCGGGTTTATAGCGGATTGACGCTTACTGAGATGGTTATCGCTCTTGCGATAGTCGGTTTCATTTTCGCGGCTGTTCTGCCCCAGTTTCTGCTTGCGACGAAGAGTTGGGACGGCCGGGCCGGTGATGCAGAAGCAATGCAGAACGGACGTGTTCTGATGTCTCATATCAATGCTAACCTTTCGCAGGCAAAGAAGATAACAGCGGTTAGCGCTTCGGGTGTAACCAACGGTTATATCGAATTTGAAGATGCTGTCGGCAGCGTATTTCGGTATGAGATCGGGCCGGATGGGTATGTACGGTTCGGTGAAGTTGGAAGTGTCGCTGATCTGGCTGGCCCTGTAAGTCAATTACAGTTCACATGTTACGGTTTGGCGGATATGGATAACGCTACAGTTGATGTAAGTGTTATTCGTGTTATAAAAGTTGATACGGTGTTTGTTAATGCGGCAGAGGCGAGAGAGGACATGAGTTTCAGCGCAGAAGTTTTTATTCAGGTCGGCAGCGGCGGATCAAGCGGGCTTACGAAGGAAAGTACCCTGGAATTTGACACTTCATACGGTAAGTACCCTGCGATCGCGGAGGTCGGGGCAGGATATTTCCTTTGTGCCTATCGGGGAAACGGCGGCGACGGATGGGCGAAACTTCTGTATGTTAACGATGCGACATGGGATATATCTGTCAGAGCAGCGTATGAATTTGACAAAAAGAATTGCAGCTACCCGGCGCTGGTCCAGATAGACCAGAGTCATTATCTTTGCGCTTACACCGGAGATAAGAACGACGGGTGGGCCGTTATTCTTACGGTAAATGTCGGCAGCGGATCGATAAGCAAAGGGACGGCTTATGAGTTTGACAAAAAAAACGGGGAAACGCCAGCTTTAGCAAGAATCGACGATGAGCATTATCTCTGTGCGTACGAGGGCAATAAAGACGATGGATGGGCAGTTGTTCTTTCGGTCAATGTCGGCAGCGGAACGATAAGCAAAGGGACAGCTTTTGAGTTTGACAAGAAAAAAGGGAAGTACCCAACTTTGTCACCAATTGACAATGAGCATTATCTTTGCGCGTATGAGGGCGATAAAGACGATGGATGGGCGGTTGTTTTAAGCGTCAATGCCGGCAGCGGATCGATAAGCAAGGGGACATCTTTTGAGTTTGATTCATCGAACGGGGAAACGCCCTCTTTGGCAAAAATTGATAATGAACATTATGTTTGCGCGTATGAGGGCAACAGTGATGACGGGTGGGCGACTGTGCTGATGGTTAACCCAAGCACATGGCGTGTATCAAGAGGTTTGAAATATGAATTCGATGCCACAAAAGGCAAAATACCCGTTCTGACGCAAATTGACGATGGGCGTTATCTTTGCATGTATGTGGGCGACAGGGATGACGGGTGGGCAAAGATATTGACAGTTAATAGCGGAACATGGGGAGTCGGAGAAGGGTCGAGCCTGGAATATGACACGATTAAAGGAAAATATCCGGCATTATCACAGATCGATGAGGACCACTGGCTTTGTGTTTATACGGGGGATAAAGATGACGGCTGGGCGGCGGTAATCAGTAACGGGGGCGGGGTAGAGCCTTAGAGGCTTGTTGCCCAAACCCTAAACACTAAATGATAAGGTTCAGGACATCGTAGACCCTCGCAGGGTCCAGGGCATCGTGAACTATACGATTTACAGGCTTTTTAGGACAGCCTGACAATATACGAAAATAGCTTATGTATAACCAAAATCAACAAATTTCATCATGTACA
>DAOWHR010000470.1 GCA_030641315.1 Anaerohalosphaeraceae bacterium
AAAGTACTATTTTAGGTATTCCTGCCATGGCCTGATCGATTATTTCCCTGTTACCATTTTCTTTTTGAAGTATTCCTTTATTTCGTCACGGTGGCCATCATTACGTTTTGGAACGTTGGGTTGATTAATGATCGGTGCGTTCTCATCAACATAAATATTCCGTTTCCTTGAAGCAGGCAGCCAGCTATCGATGCTGCTTATAAGCGTTGCCTGTTGGCTGGAGTAGTTATGGTGTCCCCAAAGACTGTTCAACTCATACGGGTCCTTTTCAAGATCGAAAAGATACCCGGAATAATCAATTGAACCATCTGTGGAAGTTTTTCTTTGCAGGATCATTTTTATCGCATGCGATCTTACCATAACCGTATTTGGGCCGCCTTCGACAAATACAGAAACACGCGATTTGTTGCTGAGCAAATCAAGCCCCTTCATTGCTGTCGGTACATTTATGCCAGTCAGCTTCAGAAGCGTCGGAGCAATGTCAATATTGCTGACCAGTTTATCAGTCGATGTGCCTGATTTGATATTGTCGGGGTATTTAATGATAAGGGGCACTTTGGCAATCGAATCGTAAAGATGTCCCCCTTTGAGCAGCATATGATGAAAGCCCAGGTGCTCACCGTGGTCACTGGTAAACACTATTATTGTGTTGTCATATATCCCGCTTTTTTTCAGGGTATCGATCATCCTGCCTACATGGAAATCTATATGAGTTATCGTTGCGTAATAATAAGCGGTGATCTTTTTGAGCGTCTTTTCTGTCAGATCCGTATTCTGGAAATATCCCTTCTTCCTGTCGTGATCGGGGCAAGTATCTGTCCAGCCTGGCAAAATATCAATTTGATCAGGATCGTACATTCTGGCCCATTTCGCAGGCGGGTCAAACGGATGGTGCGGTTTGATAAAGCTGACCATCATCATATTGGGTTTATCGCTGTCCCAACTTTTCAGTTCATCAATTGCTTTGTTGCCAATCCAGGTTGTACTGTGGTGCTTATCGGGCAGGTTGCTCAATTGCGCCCCGAAAGAGTCCCAGTACTCTTTGTCTGCCAGTTTACGATAATTTCCTTCCTGGTCGGTAAGATCATTCTTATTAACAAGTCCATTTTTTCTCAGGTATCTGTGATAGTCGTCATCCCATCGACCGGGGCCATTCTGCTCGGCAAGGAACATTTTTTCAAATCCGACATCAAAGTATGTCGGCGTGTAGTGCATTTTTCCAACTGCCGTGGTCTGATAGCCAGCCTGTTTAAACAGCCCTGCAATTGTCTCCGTGCCAAGCGGTAAAGTGCAGTGATTGCTGTAACCTCTGTGCTGGTGAACATATAGCCCCGAAATAAATGAATATCTCGATGGAGTGCAAACAGGATAGGAGCAGAAACTGTTATCGTACCTGACAGAGTCGGCGGCAAGGCTGTCCAGGTTCGGAGTTTTGATCTGTTTATTACCGCAGCAGCCCAGGCAATCATGCCGATGTTCATCCGTCATAATTATCAAAATGTTGGGCTTTGGGGCTTTTGTGTCAGCTGCGGTCACTTTATCTAATAATCCAATAGTCGTAAAAGCGGTCATAGCTTTAAGGTATTCACGTCTATTCATGATTATACAGCTCCTTGTAGTTTTTAACTGACTTATCCTGTTAACAAGTTAGAAGGCATAATACTATATTGCATGGATTTAGTTGGTAAACCTGATTATACATAATGCTGGTTCTGACAACAATCAAATCCCCCTCAAAAAATGACAAAATCTTAATTAATGCTTTGTAATACACTTTTTATGGGCATTTACCCTGGGATTGTCAGATTATTTTGCAAAATATGGTGGTAATTAAGCATGAAATGGGTTTAGCACCAACCTCGTCAGATGCTAATATTGTCAAAGTAAAACGCTAACTGGTTACTAAATATAAAGGGACTGCCTCATGTCAGATAAGAAATTGAAGGTAATAGTTATTGGTTGCGGTCATATGGGTTCATCACATGCCCGCTCTTACAGATCAAACGACGGCTTCGAACTCGTAGGGCTTGTCGATCTCTTCCCAACAGCAAGGCAAAAACTTGCCGATGAACTTGGAGGTATCCCTCAGTACGATGATCTCGAAACCGCAATCAAAACAGCAAAGCCCGATGCAGTGGGAATAGCTACCTATCCGGACACCCATGCCGATCTCGCCGAAAAGTGCCTTAAGGCAAACCTCCATGTTTTTGTGGAGAAGCCTCTTGCAGAAACCGTAGAACGATCTCAGCAACTCACGGACCTTGCAAAAAAACTAAACCGTAAACTTCTTGTCGGATACATCCTGCGGCATCATCCGGCATGGATTAAGTTTATTGAGATCACACGCACGCTTGGCAAACCCCTTGTGATGCGAATGAATCTCAACCAGCAAAGCTCTGCCGCCGAATGGAACACACACAAAAAACTCCTTGCTTCGATGTCTCCGATCGTCGATTGCGGCATACACTACATCGATGTTATGTGTCAGATGACCTGTTCAAAGCCGATCTCTGTCAGTGCCATCGGCGCACGCCTGACAGATGAGATCGACCCGGAAATGTACAACTACGGTCAGCTCCAGGTACGATTCGAAGACGGTTCCGTAGGCTGGTACGAAGCAGGCTGGGGGCCGATGATCAGTGAAGTGGCATACTTTGTCAAAGACGCTATCGGTCCGAAAGGCTGCGTCAGTATCGGCCTGCCCACAGGCTCCGGCGATTCTGCCGATATCGAGGGTCACACAAAGGTCAACTCGCTGTTAAAGCACAGTTCGCAGCTTGACGAAAAGGGCAATTTCGCACAGAATGATGAGATCGTCGATACCAGGCACGACCCGGATCATCAGCAGCTCTGCGATCTTGAACAGGCTTATTTCTTAAGGGCCATAAGAGAAGACATCGACCTGAGCCAGCACCACCGCGATGTGACCAATTCGCTTAGGATCGCTCTTGCGGCAGACAAGTCCGTAAAAACCGCTAAAGTCGTCGACCTCTAAATAATTTTTATTGCTCAAAACCGGTGTACTTTTGCTCAGTGATAAAGTAAAATTACGCCGTAAGTACCGTTATATAGCAATTTGGACGCGTAATAACCATTGGATTTATCAGTGAAAGGATGAGAAATGGATTTTAAAATATATCTTATCGTCAGCACTTTGATGTTTCTGGAATTTGCTATCTGGGGGGCGTGGTCGCCTGTGCTGGCGACGCGACTGCTTGGTCCTTTGAAGATGAACGGTAAGCAGACGGGTTGGATATATGCGACGATTCCGCTTGCTTGTATAGTTTCGCCTTTGGTTGCTGGTATGGTTGCGGACAGATGGATCGCGACGGAGAGGATACTTCTGACTGCGCACCTGGTTGGGGGTGTATTGCTTCTGGTCGCTTCTAAGAAAAAAACGTTTGGATCGCTGTTTACAGTAATGATGTTGTATTCGCTGTGTTACGCGGCGACACTGCCTCTTGTTAATTCTCTGATGTTTACCGAACTTGGCAAGTACTACAGCGAAGCAGAGAAAGGTGTTAAGTCAGCAAATATATTCATCTGGGCCCCAGTGGCGTGGATGCTTGCGGGTTTGGGATTAACTGTATGGCGACGGTTTAAGGGAACCGGTGACGGCAGCGACTGTTTGAAGCTCGGTGGAATATTATCTCTTGTGATGGCTGGATTTTGTTTACTCCTGCCCCATACCCCACCGCCTGGAACTGGCGTTCCTTTTGTAAAAGCCTTTGAGATGCTTGGAGACAGCACAGTCATTGCGTTCCTTCTTATTTCGTTCGTAGTAACAACTCAGATCTGGTTTTACTTCCTTGGGACAGCGCAGTATCTTGGTGACCTTGGGATTAAACCATCGAATGTTCCTGCTGTTATGACGATTGCCCAGATCGCACAAATAGTGTTTACATTGTTCGCATTCGGTTATGTTCTGGAAAACCTTGGATTCAAGTGGGCCCTTACAGGTGGTGTGGTGTGCTGGCTGGTGATGTACGTTCTGTATTCACTAAAGAAGCCTGTCGGGCTGGTAGTTGGTTCGATGGCATTTCACGGTATAGCGTATGTTCTGTTCATCATCGGCGGTCAGATATATGTAGACTCAGTAGCAGCACCTGAAATAAGAAGCTCAGCTCAGGCGTTTCTGTTTGCCGTTACAATGGGATTTGGATTCTTCTTAGGGACACAGTTTACGGGAATCGTAATGGATAAATTCAGTACGGAGGGCAAATTCAACTGGCGACCGATTTTCCTGGTGCCATGTGTTTTGACGTTGATCTGCGTAATAACTTTCCTGCTGTTCTTTAATCCTTGATCTGATTATATACTTTGGTGTAATAATATTCCGCGTTGGATGGTGTGACTGAGTTGCCAAAATAATTATGAAACAAAATAGTTTTGGTATAAAAATGTACCGTTATTTATTGTTGTTTGCTTAATAGATGCTGTCTCTGCTATTGCTGGCTCGCCGGATAACACCATCTCTTAGGATGGTAAATAGCGGTTCAGCCTCGATGCTGACAACGTAGGAATAACTCGGCAGTGGAACCGGTTCAAAGCTGAACGATCGTAAAGGTGACGGCCAATGGCTCGCCTTTGATGTTATGCGAGAAGACACCCTCGACGATAAGCTCATATTAAAAAGCACCGCAACCCGGGGTCCCAACCTCATGTGATAACAGAGATAGCATTGGTGCCAAAACAGTGATAAGTAGCCAAATTTTATAGACAGGAGATAAGCGTGATAAACAAAAATCTCATCAATAGACGTTCATTTTTAAAAGGCGCATCAGCACTGGCAGCATTTAGCATCGTCCCGCGTCACGTACTTGGCGGCCCGGGCTACCTCGCACCCAGCGAACAATTGAACAGAGCTGTCATCGGTGTTGGCGGTATGGGCCAGGGGCACCTTAGATACCAAGGCGGCAAACTGCTCGCTATTTGCGATGTAGACACTGACCGTCTCGCTTCGACTAAGAAAAAATGTGGCCCTGAAGTCAAGACATATACGGACTACCGGGAAGTTTTGGATCGACCGGATATTGACTATGTTCAGATTCCAACCCCTCCGCATTGGCATGCCAAAATTTCAATCGATGCTGCCAGGGCAGGCAAAGACATCTGGTGCGAAAAACCAATGGCAAGGACCATAGGCGAAGGCAAAAAAGTTGTTCAGGCAGTACAGGAAAATGGACGTATTTTCCGCCTTAACACATGGTTCCGCTTCCAGGGCGGCTACTACGGCTTTGGAACGGATGTAAAACAGATTAAAAAAGTTGTCGACAGCGGCATGCTTGGCTGGCCCCTCAAAGTAACAGTAAACGCAGCCACCGGCTTCAACTGGAAATTTGGCTGGTCAGGCAAAACAAACCTGACACCACAGAAGGTCCCCGCTAATCTTGACTATGATTTCTGGCTCGGACCTGCCCCATACAAACCATACCATCCTCACCGTGTACACAGCAACTTCCGCGGTTACTGGGACTACGACGGCGGTGGACTCGGTGACATGGGGCAGCATTATCTGGACCCCGTTCAGTACCTGCTCGGCAAAGACAACACAAGCCCGGTATACGTCGAAGCCGACACGCCTCAACAGCACTACGACGCGGTAGGCTCCTGGAGACGCATCGTTCTCAAATACGCTGATGGCTGCGAGATTATCCTCGATGGCGAAAACAAGGACAAAAACGCTCCGTTCATATCAGGCCCCCAAGGCAACCTCTATAAAGGTTTGAAATGCGATGTCCCCAATTTTGAAAAGAAGTTCGCACAACTTCCTGAACCACTCCCACAGCAGGACGATTTCGCTCAATGTGTCAGGACTCGCACAAAGTTCGCCCTCAATGAAGAGAACGGCCACAGGTCATGCACCATCGTAAACCTTGGCAAAATCGCAATCAGGCTAAGACGCCCGCTCCGCTTCGACCCCGTCAAGCAGCTCTTTATTGATGACGAACAGGCAAACCGCCTCATCGACCAGCCCATGCGAGCGCCATGGCACCTGTAAAATGAACTTGTGAATATATTAACTTCTTACCACGGAAGATAAAAATGAATAAAAAAAAGCTATTACTGCTCACTATCAGTTTTATGTTACCTGCTGTCTCTCTATTCGCGGCAACCACGACGCAGCTGGTAGGAAAGATGCCTTCGCAAAACACAGCTGCTGACGATGCACTGTGTGCACAGATAATTTCTGGCGGCCCCGGTGCTGTTACAGACATCTGCAAAATGATCGTTCCTCCAGGCACGGGTGACGATACCAAGGCACGTTTAGCGATCAAT
>DAOWHR010000143.1 GCA_030641315.1 Anaerohalosphaeraceae bacterium
TGTACATGATGAAATTTGTTGATTTTGGTTATACATAAGCTATTTTCGTATATTGTCAGGCTGTCCTAAAAAGCCTGTAAATCGTATAGTTCACGATGCCCTGGACCCTGCGAGGGTCTACGATGTCCTGAACCTTATCATCTAGTAGTTAAGATATTAATATTATCTGAAACTTGAAAAAATGTTTGGAGTTATTATGACACTGTGTGGGCCTGTTCGGTCCTTTTGAGATTTTTGCAGCAGTTTTCAGTTAAATAGAATGGTGTCTATATAAATATGGCAAATAAAGAAACGAAAATTATCATTGCCGGTTTCGGTGGTCAGGGCGTTGTTGTTGCGGGGAATATCCTTGTGCGAGCGGCGATGATGGAAGGTAAGCGAGTGACCGGGATGGTATCTTACGGTGCAGAGATGCGCGGAGGTACGGCAAACTCGACGGTAGTGATTAGCGACTGTGAAATATCAAGCCCTTATGTCGAGCGGCCCAACGCGGCGATCATACTTAATCAGCCTTCGCTGGATAAGTTTGAGGCAAGACTTGTTGGCGGCAGCAAGGTGCTGTTGAACTCGTCTCTGGTGCTTCGTGATATAAATCGTAACGACATTGAGACTGTTGGAATAAAAGCGACCGAGATCGCCCGAGAGATCGGCAATGTTCGAGTAGCCAATATTGTAGCGTTGGGAGGTTTTGCCGAAAGTACCGGTATCGTGGGCTTATCAAGCCTTGAAAAGGCGGTCGCCGAGCTTTTCGGTTCTAAGAAAGCCGGCCTCGTTGAGATCAATATCGAAGCGTTGAATCAGGGCGTCAAAGCTGTCGATCAGGCTTGCGTATAACGGACGGGAGCTATAGAGGTGGATACCGAAAAGGATTTCGATGACAACATACGCATGACAGGCGGCAAGGGCGCATTTAGCCGCTGGCGCCGCGAGGGTATCAGCTTGCGTATGCTTCCTATGATCGATGTTATCTTTTTGCTGCTTACGTTCTTTGTCTTGACGGCGAAGTTTCGGATGCCTGAGGATTTTCTGGCGATGAAGCTGCCAACCGGGGCGGGACGGATGGACAGTTCCGTGATAATCGAACCTCTCGTTCTTTCGGTTGCGGTTGCCGGCGAAGGATGCGAGATCGTTATCGGTCAGGCAGAAAGCGTCAGGGTAAGCGATGCAGCGGTCGAAGATGGATTGGCACAATTCGCTACTATGTTCAAGCAAATATCGGCAGATCAGAAACGTCACGCGGGCGATCCGGTGGAGATCATGTGCGACGATGATGTGAAGTGGGACCACCTTGTCAAAATCTACAATGTGCTGCAGGCGATGGGCATGGATGATATTACTTTTCATATGAACGAGTAGGTTTGGAAGTGCCCTTCGATTATTGACTACGCTCAGATTATAATAAGCCAAGGATACGGCAAAAGGTATCCGGCCCCGAAGAATCAAAAAAAACGGCGGCTGATTTGAGACAACCGCCGTTTTTCAACACGCTAAAAAACCAAATCTATCTGCGTTTTCTAATCAGCAGGCCGCCGAGTCCCAGCAGAACCATAGTTACCGGTTCAGGGATCGGGGCATACGCTCCGCTTTGGTCATATGCGTAGTATTCGATGTCATAATTGATGCCATCAGCAAAATCTCCGCCGGTGAAGTCGCCAAAGAGTAGACGGCTGTCATTGCTGCTGGAAGTCCAGGGATTGCCGTCCGTGTCTGACAACGCGACACCATCAATAAAGAAGTGGGTAGTCTTATAGATGTCTCCCGAAACATTTCCATCATTAACGACACGGAAGGTGTGAAACTCGCCATCATTGAGAACCATTGGAACAGCAAGGAATCCACCGCCTGGCTTAGTGATACCGACACCATCATTGTAGATGTCAAACCAATCCCTACCATCACCCATACCCGACCAGATGCGGAAACCATTGGTGACATCGTTGAGTCGGATCTTGATTTCAAGGGTGTAATCAGCGGTATTGCCTGCTGAAGGTGGATTGACGGTTGTGCCAGCAATACCATCATTCCATGTAGACGATCCGTTGGTAGAATCAGAACCACCAAAAATGATTGTATCAGAAGTTGGTGTATTGGCTGCAATATTGATCATGCCGCCGCCGATATCAGTGACTGTTGTGTTAGCAGAGTTGCTTCCAAATTCCACCCAGCCGTTCTGAAATGAAGTCCCATCGTGCATGTCAGTACCAGCAAAAAAGTGCGAGAACGTAGATGCGTCTTTAGTCGATGTCAGAACGCCTGCATGAGCGACTCCAACAATAGAAACAAATGCTAAAATTAATAATACATTCTTCATTTTCATCATTCTCCAAAAAAATACATATCATCACCCGGCCATAACCGGTTCATCGCCGGGACTCTATATACACAACCCTCAAAAACTTCACGGTTTCTGACATAACATACGCGGCTTTATCAGGATATATATTTAAAAATGCTCAATGGTAAATGAAGGATATGTGCGAAAAAGAACCGTATTCAGGTTGCGTCAATACATTGATTAGTTATCCATCATCCTTCAAATACCTCAAGTTAACCCAAGAAA
>DAOWHR010000041.1 GCA_030641315.1 Anaerohalosphaeraceae bacterium
ACTTTTAAAAGACTTATTCCAGACTTTTTTGATACTTTTTAAATACTGAGTAGTTCTTCTCCGCTAGAAGCCAAAGTCTATTGAATCTGGGTGTCAAAGGGAGACTGTTTTAACTGACAAAGTTAATAGGATATATAAAATGCTATCATTTTTTATGACTCCCTAAGCTCTTGATTTGTAATACTTTATGAGATTGGCTTTGGGGGGTTTTCTGAGCTATTTGGTGTTTGGGGTGTAAAATGGTTGTAAATGCTGACAAAGAGAGCGATCCATTCTGGGTATTCGCTCTGCCTCCTGTGCGATCCAATTGGTGGAGCAGTCAAGTTCAAACAAAGTTCTATATTCTCTGCCTAACGTACACTTAATAATCACACCTGTCCTATCATTTTTGATAATAAACATGCTTGTACGCACTCAATAGAAGTTTTATATGCGAACATCTGAATCCACTTATTCCCTTGCAAGATTAAGTCTGCGCCACAGAATGCTATGGTCTTGATCGTCTGTAGCTTTCTTCAGGTGTAACCGCGTCAACATGCCCATCGGTAAAAACAGCATAAGTGTTGCCTATCTTCATGTCTTTGATCTCAGACCAGCTTTTTCCGACAAGTTTGCCTAGTTTCGGTGAATTATGGAAGAATCCGAAACTGTCTGTATACGGCGGAGGTGAGTCAAGCGGAGATGAAGTATTCCAGATAGTACACAGTGCATTGTCGTTAAGTACATAACTATTCAAACCTGGTATCGTCCACATGTTTTCCTCGGCAAAGAAAAATGTATTCATCGGACGGCGAACACGGGTCCTTTTTTCCGCATACCCCGGCCCCAGCAGAATATTCATGCTGTAGCTGTATTGAGGGTTAATGGGAATATTCGGATTATGACCGGGATGATTTTGCCCGTATTCTTTGCCTATTCGCTTAAATGTCGGGCAAAGATGAATTCCCTGAGTCGCAAGATAGGGCCACAACGGGCCTGCCAGATCGGGGCGTTTGTCAAGAAAGTTCTCCTCGTCATGCCATTGGCACCAGCCGGAGGAACGTGTTTTAAAAAGGCTGTCCCATGCACTGGGGTACGTTTCGTCGTTCTCATTGAGATACATTTCCGCACAAAGGCCGTACTGGCGCAGATTATTCTTGCACAATACGTTCTTAGCTTTTTCTTTTGCCAGACCAAGCGATGGAAGCAGTATCGCCAACAGCAAGGCGATTATCGAGATGACAACCAATAATTCGATCAGTGTGAAACCTTTTTTGAAGCTCATTCTTTCCCTTTCAATAAACATGAACCGATATTCTCCTTTTAAACCCTTGACGCATATAATTAAACTGTTTGACTTCAATAACCTTACAAGATTAATTCTCAGAGCATCTTTTTGCTTTAGCCCATCCGGTTATCCAATTTGGCATAACGACAACTCATGCGATTGCCCATCGCAATCTCTCCTGCATCCAAACACTGTCCTTGAAAGGAAAAACAGGCAACTTACCATTCTAATCAGGCAAGTTGCCTGTAATTTCCTGTCAATGAATAAACCTGTTATGATCGCCTGCGTCTGAGACCGAGAACGGATGCCAATCCCAATAATGTCAGCGTGGCAGGTTCCGGAACGACCGTAACATCATCAACACCGAGCCATCCCCAACCGCCGGAATAGGCGTCGATAATATCAACTACATACATTTCATTTAGGTCGTCACCAGCGACTGCAGTTGATATCTCGCTTGCGTCCCAACCTATAGTAAGCCAGTTTATTGTTCTTCCACTTTGGCCTGAACCGCTGCGTCGGCTGAACAGAAGATATTCGCCATCACTTACACGACGTAATGCTGCACCCATAAAATCGCTACCAGCGGTAGCTGGGAGATCTGCGTAGTTCGTCCAGGTTGGTGTTGCTACCGCACCGGTGCCGCCAAGGGTCCATATTTCAATTGCTGTGCCAGCTGTTGCCATGAACTCAGGTGATGTCAGAATCTTGACAGCGGTATCACCACTGTCACGGTTACCATAATCAGCTTCCAGAACCATATAGTCGGCTGAATGAGCTATGGTTCTACCACTATTGTTGTTTGCTGCTGTATCCCAGGCAACGTAATCTTCACCGGCACCAGCATCATTTGTCCAGCCCTGTAATGTGCCGTCATCAAAATTATAAGTTACAACTCCGGCCTGTACAGAGGCACTCGACAAAATTACTACTAAAATAACACAAATTAACATTTTAAAAGTCTTCATAACCTTCTCCATTTTCAAAATTCTTCTTTACATTTCAGCCCTTTTGGGCTTACGAACTTCAATACATTAATACAACAACGAAATTCTAATATTTTGTCAATAGCATCTCCTTTCCGGATAATTCCATTATCTTATTATTTACTAATTCTGATTTATCGTTTGCAGATAATCAAGAAGCCCTCTCGGGTAATCTGTCTGCATCATGGTCACACCATGCTGAACCATCCATTCCCAGGTAGCCGTACTATTATCGGGATGTCCACCACTGAGAGAACCACCCCATAAAGTATTCACCCAGACGCGTGTTCCTCGCTGTCGAATCAGGTCGGTGTTCTCCGGCAGCATGATCGGATGCCGGTCGTCATTGAAAATGATCTCAATTGCCTGTGGCTCTACAACATCGATCATGCTCAAAATTGATTCGACCGAGGGCGAGGTGGTTCCGCTGCAACTGACTATCAGCATAAAATTGATGTCATCTCCCAAAGCTTCAATCTCACTCTTTAAAGTAGTCGCACTACCACCGCTCTTGAAAATGGCATGATCCACTGTATCGGTTTGCTGCAAAACCGAAAGACAGTCCGCCCTGATCCCCCATGCCTTATCCAGATTTACCATACACTTACCTTTGACCAATAGCATCGTTTCTTCCAGGGTCGGAACCTGCTCATCATCCGAATTATGCAGACGGTAAGATTTGATTTGTGCCAGAGTCAAATTTGAAACATAACCGGAGCCGGTTGTCGTTCGATTGATTGTGGTATCGTGCATCAGAACCAGGTGGCCGTCCGCTGTTTTTCGCACATCTATCTCTACAACCTCAACGCCAGCCTGAATACAACTGTTTATTGTGGATAGCGAATTTTCCGGGTCGCCAAACCCATTACCCCTGTGAGCGGCAATCTGAACATCATCACTGAGGCTATCGAGGAAATCCGCATAAATATAGTCAAACGGCGAATGAGCAG
>DAOWHR010000212.1 GCA_030641315.1 Anaerohalosphaeraceae bacterium
CGTCTGCCGTGTTCGTCAGCGGTTTCTCGAGAGGTGCCATTGCTTGCAGCTACACTGCCCTGCGCGACCAAGCCATGGCTGACATTTGGGCAGGCTTCTTACCGCACGGCCAACATGATGGCGGATCATATACCCCGGATCCTGGAAACGTGCGTCTTGGCCGTATTGCCGGTCGGCCATCGATCATAACCTACGGTGACAACGATGATGGATTGCCCAACTGCGTCAATGGCTTTAACATCCTGACAAACCTTGGCTTCCCCGTTGTCTCTTATATGCTTCCCAATCTGGACCATACTGATGAATGGATTTTGGATACCGCCCCTCCCGAGCATTTAGCGGTCAGAGAAATTCTCCGACAATGGCTGGTGGACACTATTGCCAACAAGCCCGGCACACACAGTATCTCAGGTCAGGTGACCGATGCCTTCGGAAATGCGATTGATCATGCGAAAGTACAGAGCGGACAGACCCACTGGACTTTCACTGACAGCAATGGCTATTACACCTTGGCTGGCCTGATCAACAGCGACCGAACACTGACTGCTCAGTGGGGAGAATTTCAGAGTGAACCCAGAAATGTAACGATAAACGGAATGGATCTGGCTGAAGAAGACTTCACCTTAGTCACACATGAATGCTCGGAACCAATCCAGGGGGATATTAATGATGATTGCAAAGTAGATATGCAGGACATTGCAATCATTGCTATTAATTGGCTAAAATGCAATCGAGTTCCTGCTGACTTATGCTATTGAAGTAGGCGGTTCATAATAACAATATCTTTGTCTCGACTCAAAGGTTGTAGGTAAGCCAGGCAAACCAGAATTCGCTTATCCTGCCAGCCGCAACGTCACTTTGTCAGGCAAAAAAAATACTCTGTTTCGCTGCGGAGTATTTTAGTCCTCCCTGATAAAGTGTCTTAGGTGGCCATTTTATTTCTTTGGCTCTGCAATTGTCAGATCAGTTTAAATATCACAATTCATCTGTATATAGCCGATACCAGCCTCGCATAAAGTTTATTTTTCTTTTTAAGTGCGGCAGAGAGATCATGCAAATATTTCAATGGTTTTTTATAACAGAACCAACTAAACAAAGAAATAACAAAATAATGAAACGGCATACGCCCATAAATCTCGTCAAGGTGCACATTGTCAATCTGGTGTTGCAGTTTATTTATTAGACTCGTATCTGAGTTATATTTTTGGGCGAGTTCAAGAACCTCTTCTGTATATCCCAGATCATTTCTGTTAGCTATGGCGATAACATCCTTTTTGCTAAATTCATGTGGAAATGTTTCAGCTTTTTCTAAATTCCCGGTAATATGTAGTGCAGTCATTGTCCTAACGCACTTGTAGCACTTACCACAGTTTTGAACTGCCCCTCCATTGTTACGAAAACAAACTCTTAAATATTTCATCGCCAAAGGGTATTGGCTCAAATAACAACCCACCTTCTCGGACCTCTGTGTTTCAGCACCGACATGAACCATCTTCGTTTTTTCCGTGGACCACAAATGATCCATCAATGGGGTACTTCCCCATGCAAGTATTCTTCTATAGGAAAGCGTAGACGAGATCATTACATGACTCATCCCGCGTGAAAGTGAATGGGCACACGAAGCCAAACCAGCTCCATAATAATACGGCCCCCAGGTTAATGGAAATAAATCTCGAATATTAGTTTCGCCGACAATCAAGTCTTTTCGGGTACTCTTAGCAACTTCAGAGATTTTTGATATCACTTCCTTTTCCTGCCCATCGCTATATGCACTCAAAGGAAGTTCAAGCCCCTTCATATATATTAAATGTGTTATAGGCCGAGGCACATCCGGAATCATTCCGTTTTGGTCTTGATATAGAGTAAAGAAGGAATCTGCCCCCAACGAAAAAAATGCCCCAACATTATGACCTGGCTCTCCCTCAAACTCTTTCTGTTCTGGAGCAACAATTTTAATCTTTTTCATTTCATGGGGATACCAGTGTTGGAAAATATCCTGTATACGACCTGATTTACTGCAAAGCCTTTTAGAAACAGGTATATCTATGGTTAAATCTTCACCTTTGAACATTGAAGGTATAAGTAACGCTGGCAGAAAAACATCTCCGTCTTCATCTACAAACGATGCAAAACATTCCGGGTATTCAAAATATATCTCTATTTCTTTATTTTCAGATTCTGTTAGAACCAAACCACTAACTCTGACACGATCATTGCTGATAACTTTTTCAACCTTAACTAGCCTCATCAAGCTCCCTTCTTTTTTTATATGTTCTAATATCTCTGAAGATTAAAGAACTCAAGTTGTTCATAGCTATACCTGCCGCACCGACCATGGTTACATTGACACCGAAGTACGATTGTAACCATATTATGGCTTTTTTGCAAGTAAAAACACACGAGAATATGTCCCAACCGTAGTTGGAGGTTTTGATGGCTGTGGTCTTGCCCCCGAAAATTAGTCCATAGTTTGTGAGAGATTTCCTGTAAAAAGTAGTGAATATTAACCGTTTTGTGGTCGAAACAACTCTGCGAACCCGGCAGAGACGTTTTTCTGTCTTCAGCTTTGTGTCCAGTATCCGCAATTGCTGATGGCCCATAATACGCTTCAATTTTTTTTCATACCCATCAATGCTAAAGCCGCCCATCTGACAACCATCACATTATCTTGCCAGTTATTCACATGGCCTGCTCGCCCAAACCAACAACCCGCCACTCAAGTATGCCACCCGAAAATTCATCCTGCAGCTTCACTTCCAAACGCAATCCATTCGTCTCAACCGGCGCAAACTCAACAGCGTTAAACTTATCCATCTCAACACCAAATTTACCCTTGGCATCAACCGGCTTCCAGTTGCCGCCGCTGTCACGAAACAAAACCTTCCAGCTGGCTGGCACCCTGCAACTGCCCCTTCCCCGATCATCGAACCAGTAAACCTCAACACCGCTAACCTTCATCGTCTCAGCAAACTCATACTCGACCCATTCGCTTGAACCTTTATGATCCCACCACGTAAACCTCGGCACCTCATGATCGCCCGAACCTGCCGGATCGATCTGGTCATTAAGAGCCTCCCCCTTATCGCTGCCCCACACATGCGACACCTTGA
>DAOWHR010000052.1 GCA_030641315.1 Anaerohalosphaeraceae bacterium
GATTCAGCAGAAGGCCGACGACGCCTGCGGCAAACATCAGTACCATTGTCGGCAGGAACAGGATAGGCCAGCCCCAGTCATAGCCTGCCAGCCAGACTTTTATGTTCGGATCCTCTCTTACAAGGTTGGCCCGTTCGAACCGGGTTGAAGCGCTTTTTGTCATCTTGAATATCAGCACGAACACCAGAAGTGCAACAGTGATCGCGATCACACAATAAAACGCGAACATCCTGTTGGAAGTGAATGCGAAATTGTCAGTCTTAACATCCGTGACGATGCACTTTATCATCAAGAAGTAAACATATATAATGATAGCGAAAAAGTCAGAGAACAGCAGCAATGCTTTGAGCTTGTATTTTTCAGGCGGCAGAACGTGATTGGGCCTTGGCGTTTCGTGTAAGCGCGAGTCCTTTTCAGGTTCCTCGTCAGGGACGCCGACAGGTTTATCTATGGGGTGGTCTATCTGTATCAAACATTCCTGCTGAGTTTCTTTGGGTTCTTCTTCGGGCTTGTCGACCTGATCTGCTTTAGGGTCTTCACCATGTTCCTGAACGGGGGGCTGTGCTACTGGTTCTTCTGCAGGCTTGCCTTCTATAGGATGGTCAACTTCTACTTTATGTATTTCTTCAGGCTCTTCGTTTTCGACCGTTCGATCATTCTCATTCATGGCGTCTCTCCCAATCATTAAATCTATCACACAAAGCAACATGTTGTGTATGAATTACATCTGCCGGACAATAGTTGCAGCGACCCATTGAGACTACCATAACCGCAATACATAATCAAACATGATATTTGACTGAAAATCGGTTGATTAGCGAATATATAGGTATATTTCAAATTTTCTGCAATAATAATACTGATGCGTCCGTCTTGAGTAAGTGTATAGTGTTTAATGAAACAGTACTTATTTTGTATGAAAGGGGTATTTATGTCGAGAAAGAATGTAGTAATGTTGATGGTAGTAGGTGTTTTGTTAGCCAGTATAGTGCTGCCTCTGGCCTTTGCCGAAGATGCACAGCCTCCAAGAAGACCTCAGGCCAGACAGCCAGGCGGCCAGCAGGGCAGACCTCAGGGCAGGGATCAGGGCGGACAGCCGGGCCAACGCGGCGGTCAACGAGGCGGGTTTGATTTTCAGGCACGCATGAATGAGATGCTCAAAGAAGAGCTAGCCGCAAGTGACAGCGAGTGGAAGGTGATCGAGCCGAGACTTACAAAAGTTACAACCCTTCAGCGTGACTCAAGCCGCGGCGGCATGGGCATGATGGGTATGATGATGGGTCGCATGAGAAGCAGCCGCCCCGGTCAGGAAGGTCAGCAAAGACCGAACAGGCCAACCAGACCAGGTCAGCCAGCGGGTACTCAGACAGAGCAAACAGATGTTCAAAAGGCAACCGAAGCACTATCGCAGGTACTGGAAAAGAAAGACGCTCCCGCTGACGAGATAAACGCAAAGCTCTTGGTTCTAAGAAAAGCCAGGGAAAAATCCAAACAGGATCTTGCAAAAGCTCAAAAGGCACTGAAAGATGTCCTGACAGTTCGCCAGGAAGCCAAACTTGTTCTTTATGGTATGCTGAACTAAACAGGAAAATCGTTTTATTTTACAAAGATTTTGATTGATGAAGACATTCGATAATACAAATGATGTTCAGGCTTATCAGTACGGCATTGAATGTCTGCGCAAGGCTTCTTCTAAAGGTACCGATGTGACGGCGTTACTGGCCGGCAAAGGGCTTTCAGAGGAAGCCTTATTGCGATACGTTAGTGAGCAATACGGCTATCCGTATATGAATCTTGAGGAGGTCGACGTAGACGGTGATTTCATATCGCGTTTTCCGGCCAGGATCCTTCTCGAACGTCAGATAGCCCCGGTTCATCACAAGAACGGTAACGTGCTTGTAGTCGTCAGCAACCCGTTCATTTCGACAGGTATTGACGAGCTGCGAGTGATGACAGGACTGGATATTGAGATCGCTTTGGCACCACAGTCCGAGATTTCCGCGTTCATCAAGAAATCTCTGGGACTAGGTGCCGATACGATCCAGTCGATGTTCAGCCAGGCCAAAGAAAGCGGCCTTGAGTTCATCCGGGAAATCGACGAGGACGTCGATCTTACCGAGGCGGCTGAGGGCGCATCGATAATTCAGTTCGTCAACCAGATATTGACTGAAGCTATCGAGGTACGTGCCACAGACGTGCATATCGAGCCGTTCGAGGATGAGCTTCGGGTGCGGTATCGTGTTGACGGTGTCTTAAAAGCGGCAGCAATCCCGCCTGAGGTCAAGCAGTTTCAGCCCGCGATCATATCTCGTATAAAGATATTGAGTCATCTTGACATCGCAGAAAAACGTGTTCCGCAGGACGGCCGGATCAAGGTCTTTCTGGCAGGGCGTGAGATAGATATTCGTGTTTCGATCATCCCGATGCTGCACGGCGAGGCGGTTGTAATGCGACTGCTTGACAGGTCGTCGGTTCTTCTCGGTCCTGAAAAGATCGGCATGGGCAAAACCAACCTGGCTGTTTTCAAAGAGGTTGTCAAAAAACCGCACGGCATCATACTGGTTACAGGGCCGACAGGAAGCGGAAAAACGACTACGCTTTACGCGGCGCTTTCGCATATTAACAGCATTGACCGCAAGATAATAACTATCGAGGACCCGATCGAGTATCAGCTCCACGGTATTAATCAGATACAGGTTTCCAATAAGACAGGGCTTACTTTTGCCCGCGGTCTGCGTTCGATACTCAGACATGACCCGGATGTCGTGCTGGTCGGTGAGATTCGTGACAAGGAAACTGCCGAGATCGCTGTTCAGGCGTCGTTGACGGGGCATCTTGTGTTTTCGACACTGCATACAAACGATGCGCCGGGAGCGCTGACACGTCTGGTCGATATGGGCGTCGAGCCATATCTTGTTTCGTCGTCGCTTGAAGCTATTGTTGCCCAGCGTCTTATCAGGCTGCTGTGCGAGGACTGCAAACAGGAAATGAAGCCTTCCGAGGTCGAACTGCTCAGAAAACGCTACAAGGATTATATTCCCGAAAAACTCTATGTCTCTGTCGGCTGCAAAAAATGTCAGGCCAGCGGCTATCTCGGAAGGGTCGGTATATTTGAGCTTTTGATCGTTTCGGAAGATGTGCGAACATTGCTGCTGAAAAACGCAACGCCCAGGGACATCAGGTTAATGGCTATGAACGAAGGAATGAGGAGCCTGCGTCAGGACGCTCAGAGATATTTGGAGCGGGGCACTACGACTCTCGAAGAGATACTGCGTGTGACCAAGGACGAATCTTTGACGCTGAAACTTTTTGCTGATATGCAGGAGGACTGAGCCAATGCCGACTTTTTGCTACAAAGCAGTAGACAGCCGGGGCAACGTTGTCGAAGATACACTCGTCGCGAAAAATAAAGAAGCCGCGATAGAGCAGATCACAACGAAGGGTATGATCCCTTCTACGGTCGAGGATCGAACTGCAGCCTCATCCGGCAGCAGTGTTTTTACCGCAAGAATATCACGTGCCGAAGTTGAGAATTTTACACGGGAGCTTTCCAATCTTCTTGCCGCAGGAGTGTCCTTGAGCAGGGCATTGCAGATACTGAGCCGGGAGACTTCCAAACCGGTTGTCAAAAAGCAATGGACCGCGATCCATGATCAGGTTGTGGGCGGCACCAGCCTTGCCGATTCGCTCGCGCAATGGCCGAAACTGTTCCCCTCTGTTTACGTGGCGATGGTTCGGGCTGGTGAGACAGGCGGATTCCTGGAGCTTGTACTTGAGCAGATCGCCGATTTCAGATCGCGTGAACAGGACCTCAAAGGCAAGGTTACGGCGGCGCTTGTTTATCCGATAGTGCTGGCCGTTCTCGCTGCGTTTATACTGTTGTTTCTGCTGATATATTTTATTCCGCGGTTTTCTTCGATCTTCGCTGAGTTTGGAGGGACACTTCCGGGACTGACTCAGGGTATCGTAAAGGTCAGCAGTTTTGTGATGGATTACTGGATTTTGCTTGCCGGGGCGGTTCTGCTTGCGGTATTCGGCATTAAGAGCTATTTGTCGCGGCCGGGCGGACGTCTTGCCTTCGAGCAGTTCCTTCTTAAAACACCGGTCCTCGGCAAACTAATGGCGCGGTTTGCGTTTGTGCGTTTTGCAAGGATGCTCGGAACGCTGGTCCATGCTGGCGTGCCGCTGCTGTCATCGATGCGGGTCGCCAAAGAAGCGATAGGCAATGAAGTGCTGGCCAACACCGTCAGCGGGGCGGTTGACAACGTCCGCAAAGGAATGCCTCTTGCCCAGAGCCTTAGCGAGTCAAAGGAGCTTTTCGGAGGTTCAATAATTGAGATGATCTCCGTTGCCGAAGAGAGCGGAAGGCTGGACGTAGAGCTTGTCCGCCTTGCCGAAAGCTATGAAAAGGAACTTGACAGAAATTTGAAGATGGCGGTTTCAATGGCAGAACCTTTGATGCTGTTTATTATGGCAGTTCTGGTCGGAACCGTTGTGGTCGGAATGTTGCTGCCGATCTTTAATCTTCAGGAATTGATACATTAATAAAATAGGAAAGATTACAAAATGAACAGAGCGGCTAAAAGTTTCGGGAAGGGTTTTACGCTAATTGAGTTATTGCTGGTTCTTGTGATACTGGCGACACTTGCGACGATTGTCGTGCCCAAGTTCACCAAGCGAAGCGAGCAGGCCAGGGTCACCGCGGCAAGGACTGATATCGCCTCACTCGAAGTTGCGCTGGATGCGTTCGAGATCGATATCAGCCGATTTCCGACAACCAGCGAAGGCTTGAAGGCTCTCATTGAAAAGCCGTCAAACGCCGACGCATGGAAACAGCCCTACATCAAACGCGGTGTGCCGAAGGACCCATGGGGCAACGAATATGTATATAAGCAGCCAGGTCAGTACAACGAGTACGGTTACGATCTGTCATCGGCAGGACCAGACGAGCAGATGGGCGGCAAGGACGACATAAAAAACTGGACCGAGGACGGCAAGTAAATGTATCCGCCGCGGAAAAAACCTGCTGCAAAACGTCGCGGTTTTACGCTGCTCGAACTGATACTGGTAATGATAATACTGTGTACGGTTCTGGCGATGGCAGCTCCGTCTTTGCGTGGTTTTTTTTTCGTCAAGGCAGATCAGAGACGTCGCGGAACAAATGCTTGCGCTTACTCATTACGCAAAGACTCAGTCTGTCTATCAAAGTCAGTATTACCGGCTGTATTTCGATACGGACAGACGCGAGTACTGGTTGAGTGCTCGCCGGAAAAGTGAGTATCAGCGGCTGAAAAGTGATTTTGGAAGCAAGTTCGGCATTCAGGGTGATATCGAGATCGACTTTGAGAATTTCGACCGTGAAGGATCGCTGTATTATATCGATTTTAAACCTGAAGGTTATTCCAGACAGTGCAGGATACTGCTTGAAGACGGCAAAGAGAATTATATTGATGTTGTCTGTTACGGGCCTGCGGAAAGTTTTGAAGTTATAGAACGTATTGAAGATGCTGCCGACCAGAGAGAATAAAACAGCCCCAGGCGGGTTTACGCTGATCGAGATACTTGCCGCGATGGTTTTGATCATCGTCGTCATCCCGGCGGTAATGAAAGGTATATCCGTTGCGATCGCGGTCGCTTCAGACAGCGCGTTCAAAGCGGAAGCTGCCGCGCTGGCGCAAAATAAACTGGCAGAGATACTGATCGAGGAAACGTGGCAAAGCAGCAATGTAGACGGCGATTTTGGCGATGACTATCCCGGGTATCGCTGGAAGATGACGTCTGAAAACTGGACCGAGCCGGGGCTGAATGAGATCACTGTCGAGGTCCTGTGGGAATCGAGAGGTTCACAAAGAGAAGTTAAATTATCTACGTTGGTAAGGACAGATGAATAGTCCAGCAAAACAAAACCGGATAGCCGGATTTACACTGCTTGAACTTCTTGTGGCTGTGGCGCTGATGGAGCTGCTTGCGTTAAGTCTGTACGGGTCCATGCACATCGCGATAAAAGCGAAGAACAGTTGTGTCGCCGCGGTCAAACCCAGCCGTTCGCTGGTACCGGCTTTTGAGTTTATAAGCAGGGACCTTGCATGCGTGCTAAAGCCGGGCGGGATACTCGCGGCCGAATTTGAAGGGACAAACGATTCGACAGCACAGGGTTTCGAGAATGATACGATTACATTTTACTGCAGCAGCTATGTGCCGTCAGATACCGAGATAGCAAGCGATATAGTCAAGACAGAATACTCGCTTCAAGAGCGAAATGGGTGGGAAGGCTTTGCGCTGATCCGCAGCCGAACGACGAATCTGCTTTCGCCAAGGACGCTCGAACCTGAACAGGAAGTGATATGCAGAGGTATCAGGGAACTTGATATTGCTTATTATGACGGGTATGACTGGCTTGGCACGTGGGATTCGTCAACCCGTGAAAACGCGATGCCGCTCGCCGTAGAGGTCAGCATAACCATGATTGGCGATGAAAAGACTCAAACGAAAGACAGCAGCGGCGATGAAGATGTCAGCAGAGAGACAATGAAACGGATAATTATGTTAACATGTGCAAGCGAAACTGAAAGGTAATAGTTTTTGACAGATCGATCGAACAATAGAATATCAGGCTGTTCTAATTGCGCTGGTTCCGTGTTGATCGTTACGATCTGGATCGTGCTTGTTCTTGCCAGCCTTGTTCTTGTTCTTGCAAGACGCATTCGTGTTGACGCTATAAGTACAGCCAATTCCATTGCGGCTTTACAGGCCGAAGCCGCGGTAAACGGAGCGATAGAGTTTATCCTTTCCCAGCTTTCATCCAGCCGCACGGATTCGACAGTTAATTACGAAACAAACCCCTATGAAGAAATGCAGGTCGGCGAAGGTTTGTTCTGGGTTATCCGTCCGAACCTGTCGGACGACCGCAACATCGATTACGGGCTGAAAGATGAAGCTGGAAAGATCAATCTCAATTCCGCTTCGCTTGAAATGCTGCTCAAGCTGCCCGGCATGACATCGGAGTGGGCAAACGCGATAATCGACTGGCGCGATACCGACAGCGAGGTCAGCGCAGGCGGCGCTGAAAGCGAGTATTACCTGTTGCTCGATGAGCCTTACAACTGCAAGGACTCACCTCTTGAGACGGTTGAGGAAGTTCTGCTGGTTAAGGGTGCCAGACAGGATTATCTCTACGGCAATCTTATGGCCGACATAATACTGGCCAAGAAATACGCAAAGAAGAACATCAAATTAGCCGGCGATGCGGCTGACTCGTACATCGTTCTCGGTGACGTCTTCAGGGCAGAGAACGATTATGCTCGCGCCAGCAAGGCGTACGGGATGGCCATAGAGGTAGATTCCGACCATGCGACCGCACACTCGAAAAAGGGCCATGCTGATACCTATCTGGGCGACTATGAAGGTCC